>DASUPH010000329.1:0-7885 GCA_036276275.1 Candidatus Limnocylindrales bacterium | reverse complement strand
AGGTGGAGCGCTACAGCCTGAGCGTCTACGCGGAGCTTGCCGCGATCGCGCTCGACGCGCCCGGACAACACGGCGTCGACGACCTGGACAGGGCTCTCGCGGCCCATCCCGCCGACCGGCTTCGCAGGCGACTGCTGGGCGCCGAGTCGGTACCGAACCGGGGCATGGTCTCCGACGGCGCGTTCGACCGGGCGATTGCCGGGGACACGGCCGCCCGGGCCGAACTCCGCTCGACGCTCGGCCTGGACCGGACGGCCCGTCAGGCGATCGACCGACTCCTCGACGCGGCACCAAAGGCGACCAGGGACGACATCGTCGCGATCGTGGCGGAGTGGGGGAGCCGCGTCTTCCCGCGCTTCGGTCCGGCCGCGCTCGTCGCCATCGGGCGCGACGTCGAGGCCAAGCGGCTCCTGCTGGACGGCGACGTCTCGGGTCGGGCCGCGCTCGCGGCCGCGACGAACGGCGTCGAGTTGGCCCCGTCGGCCTGGGCGACGGAGATCGTGATCGTCCCGACCGTCGCGCTGCGGCCGTTCATCGCCCCCGTCGAGTCCGGGCAGACCGCGATCATCGTGTGCTCCGTCGCCGACGATGCCTTCGATGTCGACGCCGCCGCTCCGCCGCGCCGCCTGGTCAAGGTTGCCGCCGCGCTCGGCGACGAGCTCCGCCTGCGGGTGCTCCATGTCCTCCGCGACGAGGAGCTGACGGCGTCCGAGATCGCCGAACGGCTCGGCGTCGACCGGACGAGCCTCCACCACCACCTCGGAATCCTCCGGTCGGCGGGTCTCCTCGCGATCCGCGACGACGGCGTCCGAGGCTGGCGCTACGCGCTCCGCCGCGGTGGACTGCGCGACGTCGGATCCGCCCTCGAGTCGTACCTGCGGCCACCGTCCTGAGCCGGCCCTGAGACTCGCCGATCCGGTAGGGCGACGACACGCCCGATCCCGCGATCGCGACCCGGCCGCCCACCTATCATTCCCGTCGTGACATTCCCGGTCCAGGTCGGCCCCGCGACGATCACGATCAATCGGGATGATCGGTTCCTCGTCTGCCAGCCGGATGGCCGGATCCTCGGCGGCGTCGACGACGGCTTCTTCACCCGCGACACCCGCCTGATCTCCGGCTACGACCTCCGGATCAACGGCCGCCGGCCGATGCTCCTGAACTCCGCCTCGCTCCAGTTCTTCTCGGCCCGCTTCGAGTACTCCAACGAGGAGTTCCTCGACGATGTCGGTCCGGTCCCTCGGCAGTCGGTCTCGATCCGGCTCGATCGGACGGTCGGCGAAGGCGTCCACGAGGACCTCGACATCGTCAACTACGCGCGCCGGGCGATCCGCCTCACGATCGAGGTCGCGATCGACTCGGATTTCGCCGACATCTTCGACGTCCGGCGGAACGCGTTCGTCCGGCGTGGCCAGATCAACACCCGCTGGCTCAGGTCGCGTGGCGAGCTCCGGACGACGTACATCAACGGGTCGTTCAAGCGCGAGCTGATCGTCGCGGTCGAGAAGGCGGACTCGCCGCTCCAGTACGCCAATGGCCGGCTCGTCTTCGTCGCGAAGATCGAACCGAAGGGCGTCTGGCATGCCTGTCTGAAGTGGCTGCCGCTGACCGGTTCCGAGAACGGCAGCAACCGCCGGCCGACAACCCTGCCATGCAACGCGGTCGAGGTCCGCCATCCGGGCGGTCGCCCGAACCTCCCGATGGTCGCTCTCGAGACGCCGAGCTGGACCGTCAAGCGGACCTGGGAGCAGGCCGTCCGCGATCTCGACGCCCTCCGCCTGGAGGATCCGACATTCGAACGCGGGGTCTACATCCCGGCTGCGGGCGTGCCGTGGTTCGTGACCCTGTTCGGCCGCGACACCCTGGTCGTGTCGATGCAGGCGATCTCCGGCTATCCCGAGTTCGCCGCCGGGGCGCTCCGCCGGCTCGGCGCGATGCAGGCGACGAGCGACGATCCGGAACGGGACATGGAGCCGGGCAAGATCCCCCACGAGGTCCGCCACGGCGAGCTGGCCCAGCTCGGGATCCTGCCGTTCCAGCCGTACTACGGGACCCACGACGCGACGAGCCTCTACATCATCGTCCTGTCGTACCTCTACCAGTGGCTCGGCGACGAGTCCATCCTCGTCCGCTACCTCGACAAGGCCGAGGCGGCCCTCCGCTGGATCGATCACTACGGCGACCGGGATCGCGACGGGCTGCAGGAGTACCGGACGCGCTCGTCGCACGGCTACTACAACCAGGGCTGGAAGGACGCCGGTGACGCGATCCCGATGGCCGACGGGACCTTGGCGTCGCTGCCGATCGCCCTGTGCGAGCTCCAGGGCTACGTCTACGACGCAAAGCTCCGGATGGGCGACATCTACGACATCCTCGGCCGGCCGAAGGACGCCCGACGCCTCCGGCGCGAGGCGCGGGTCCTCTTCGAACGCGTCAACGAGCAGCTGTGGTGGGAGGAGGAGGGGACCTATCTCCTCGGCCTCGACGGCGCGAAGCAGCCGATCCGGTCGGTCGCCTCGAACGCCGGTCATCTCCTCGGGTCGGGGATCGTCCCCGACGAGCGGGCCGGCCGGGTCGTCCGCCGCCTGCTCGCCGACGACATGTGGTCGGGCTGGGGGATCCGGACGCTCTCGTCGGACCATCCGGCCTACAACCCGTTCAGCTACCAGACGGGCAGCGTCTGGCCGCACGACAACGCGATGATCGCCGGCGGCTTCCGCCGCTACGGGTTCGATGCCGAGGCGGCCAAGGTCGCGAGGGGCACGTTCGACGCGGCGGAGCGGCTGTCGGGCTATCGCCTGCCCGAGCTCTTCGCCGGCCTGCCACGGGCCGAGGCGAGCTTTCCGGTCCAGTACCCGGGCGCCAACGTCCCCCAGGCGTGGGCGGCCGGCTCGGTCCTGCGGCTGATCGCGGTCCTGGCCGGCATCCACGCGACGACGGACGCAGGCGGCTCGCGCCTCTACGTCAACCCCGCGCTGCCGGACTGGCTGCCGTCGCTGACGATCCGGAACCTGCGAGCCGGTGGCGGATCGATGGATCTGGCGATCACCGACGGCGAGGTGGAGGTGCTCGCGAACACGACCCGGTTCGAGGTCATCCACGGCGGGCCACCACGGCCCACGCAGGGGGTCTCGTCCCGCTCCGCCCCCTAGAAAGGAACGAGGCGGACCCGATGGGCCCGCCTCGTTCGGGAACCTGCTAGTGGACGGCCTTGTCGGGCTTCTGACCCCGGTCAGCTGCCTTGTGGAGCTTGCCCCGCGTGTCAGCCGCGGGTGCGGCCGCCGGCGAGGAAGCGGGAGTGGCGTGGGCCGCCTTCGCAGGACTCGCCGCCCCCGCGACCTTCGTGGGATGCGCGGCGGTCTTGAGATGGGCGGAGGCCGGAGCGGCTAGAGCCGTCTTGGCCTTGTGGATCTGGACATTGCCTCCGGACAGCGTCTGCACGCCGGAGTCATAGCCATTGCTCAGGCGGATCCGGTACGTATCGGACGACCCCGGCTCGCCGAGGTCGGTGACGTCGATGCGGTAGTCGACCGAGCCGAGACCGTCGATCGTGGCCGTCCCGAAGATGCTGGCGGACAGGCCGTCATCCGAGCACAGGACCGCCTGGACGTCGATCGAGTGGACGTTGATGTCCATGGCGGGGCCATGGTCCTGGTATTCCTCCTGGCCGGACGGCCCGGTCCCCTTGGCGTTGCCGCCGAAGGTCGCCTTGTCGCCGTTCGCTGCGGTGATCCGGCCACCGTAGGTGACCTTGCAGCCCGTGCTGGTACCCGGGATGACCCACGTCTTCGCCGCGGTGTCGCCCGGCTCGGTGCCGTTCTGGACGCTGTCGCCGTTCGTGTCGGCGAAGGCGCTGATGGCGTCGGTGCCCGGCAGGGCCGAGGTGTAGCAGAACTGGGCCACGCCGGATGCATTCGTCACCGCCGTGCCACTCGGTGGCGTGCGGAAGGTGGCAGGCGTCACCGAGAAGTCCACGGTGATCCCCGGCGTCACGTTGCCGAACGCATCCTTGACCGTCGCCGTCACGCAGTGCTGCGCGTCGACCGTGTTCGTTGCCGTCTCTGGCTGGAGATCGAGCGTGGCCGGATCGGCCGCTGTGACCGTCAGGTTGACCGTCTCGATCGCGTTCGTCGGCCCACCGGGGGTGGTGACCGCGGTGATCGTGCAGGTGTAGCTCCCGACGACGGTCGGGGCCGTGATCGTCTCGACGAAGGGGATGACCTGCGGACCGGTCAGCGGCACGGTCGGGAAGGCCGGGTTGAAGCTGAAGCCGATCGGGCAGCCCGCCGAGACGACGAGGTCGGCCGTGTAGGGCACGAGCTTCGCGTTCGCGATGATGAACGGGCCGATCGTTCCGGCGCCGCTGTCGTCGACGGCGGTGCCGCCGGTCGCAGTCGCCATGTCGACGTAGCACGGCAGCGCGACCGACACGCCGCCCGTCGTGTAGCGGATCATCAGGAGGGTGATGTTGTTCGTGACCAGCCCCGCGAGGGTGCCGGCCGTCGTGAGGTCGTCGCCACCGCCGGGAGCGGCATCGCGGCCGAAGTCGTCGGGTGCCGCACTGGCGCACGAGCCGAACCCGGTCGCGTCGTGGGGCGTGGCGTCGCCGAGGACGACGAGGAACTGGCTCGCGAAGGGATCGCGTCCGCCGAGGGCCGGCGTGGCCGCATACGCCGCGTCGGAGTAGGCCTCGAAGAACGTCCGGTTGTACGCCTCGGGCGGGTCGCCGCCGCCGTCGGCGACCATCGTGCCGATCGCCGCCGAGAACGCCGTGCAGTCCGAGATGAAGCCCGGCGTCAGCAGGGTGTACGGGGTATCGATGCCGGAGCCCAGCGGCATGCCGGGATAGTCCTCGAAGTCGACCGCGGCGAAGCGGGCGCCGGGGATCGACAACTTGACCTGTGAACAGAGGTTGCTCGCGTCGGCCTGGGCCTGGGCGATCGGGCCGTTCATGCTGAAGGTGGTGTCGATCGCCACGATGATGTCGGCCCGGGCCGGCAGGCCGTCGAGCGACAGGGTCTTGTTGACCGTGGTCGAGGCACCGGCGTCGAGGGTCACGACCACCGGGCTCGGGATCAGCGTGTCCACCGCTGCAACCGGGATCGCCGCGACGAGCCAGAGGACGCTGGCCACGAGGATCGCCGCAAAGCGCTTGGGATTCTGTCTGAAGTGCACCGATCAAACTCCCTTGGTGACATGAGGTAACAGCACCGGCCGAAGCGGGCCGGCAGGACCCGTCACGTCCGCGCCTCCTCGCGCTCCCCGCGCCAAACGGCCGCAGCCGCGTCGGCGCCGGGGTGGGATCGGGAAGTCGTGAGGCGACGTTCGACAGCACCGTCAGGTTGCCCCGTCGCCGGGTCGCGGTTGGTGGTGGCCGGCGTCCCGTTCCCCCCTCGTTCGGCCATCGCCGCGACCGCCCGATTGTTGCTCCGTGCTGCGCGTTTGCGGGCCGTACTTCAGTTCAACGAAGGCAGGAAAGAGATACCCGGTACCCCCGGCGCGGGGGCGGGCCCGGTCGTCGGCTGCGACACCCCGGACAGGGAACGAGGCGGACCCGGTGGGTCCGCCTCGTCGAGCTTCGGCTCTGCTAGTTCCGGCGAGGGCGGCCCCGCGCCGGAACCCGTCGAGCCGCGACGACGCCGCCGAGGGCGACGAGCGCGGCCACGAGCAGCGAGGCAGCCATCAGCCAGCCGAGCGCGTTCGACGGCGGCGGGGCCACAGGAGTCACGTCGGTCGGCGGAATCGTGGGCCGGAGAGTCGGGGTGGGTGTCGCGGTCCCCGCGAGCACAACGGAGACGCCGTCGTCGTTCGACGTGAGCTGTCCGCTGGACGCGGAGGCCACGTTCGTGACCGTGCCGGCGTCGATGTCGGCCTGGGTGATCGTCGCCGTGGCCGTGCAGGTGATGCTCTCGCCCGGGTCGAGGCTGGCCGTCGCGGGGCAGGTCACGGTCACCTTGTCGTCGGCAACCGTGAACGGGCCGGCGAGCGAGACGTTGCCGGTGTTCGTGACGAGGTATTGATAGGTGATGACGTCGCCGACCGCGGCGAACGTCGCCGGGCTGGCCGTCTTGGCGAGCGTCAAGGCCGGGCCCTGGGCCGCGGTGATGGTCACCGTGTCGGTCGGTGACGTGACGGTCCCGTTGGTCGCAGATGCGATGTTCGTCACGGAGCCCGCGTCCAGGTCGGCCTGGGTGATCGTCGTCGAGGCGGTGCACGTGATGCTTGCCGCCGGCGCGAGAGTAGCCGTCGCCGGGCAGGTCACGCTGACCTGGTCATCGGCCACGGTGAAGGGCCCACTCAGGGCGAGGTTGCCGCTGTTCGTGACGAGGTAGTCGTAGTCGATGACGTCGCCGACCGCGGCGAACGTCGGGGCGCTGGCGCTCTTGGCCAGGGTCAGGCCGACGTCCCGGACGGTCGTCTGGTCGGTGGCCGAGTCGTCGTTGTCGCCCGTCGCCGTGTCGGTCAGCGACGCGGTGTTCGTGATGTCCGTGCCGTCGGCTGTGCCGGCGCCCACGAGCTGGGTGAACGTGAGGACCTGCGTGCCGCCGGCGGGCAGGCCCGCCGGGCACGTGGTCGTGGTGCCGGTCCGGGTGCAGACACCCGCCGGTCCGACCGAGGAGACGAGGGTCGGTGGGCCGACACCGGTCGACGAGAACGCGTCGTCCACGACGAGCGGGTTCGGGTCGGTGTCGACGGGGCCCTCCATGTCGGCGGGACCGTTGTTGACGACCGTGACGGTCCAGGTGACCGTGCCGCCGGGGCGAACCCCGGGCTTCGGGCTGGCGACCTTCGTGATGGCGAGGTTGTAGCAGCCGATCGCGAGCGGCTCAATCGCGCTCTGGGTGGCGGTGACGCCGACGCTGTCGGCCCCGCCCGTCTGGGTGGCGCGGTCGGTCACGGTGGCCGTGTTCGTGATCGTGGCGCACGGCGCCGTGTTGGCGATCACCTGCTCGTACGTGATCGTGAGCGTCTCGCCCGGGTCGAGCCCGCGCGTGCCACCTGTCGGCGCCTGCGGTGCGCCCGGTGCCGAATAGGCCCGGGAGCAGACCGTCGAGGCCGGCATGGATGCGCCGACCGAAACGCCGGTGCAGGTGACCGCGCCGCGTGACAGCTCCGCGTTGGCGCCGCCCGAGACCCCGATCGAGGTGACCTCGAAGGCCGGGGTCGGAGCGCCGTTCGGGCCGGCCGGGAGGGTGTCGGCCAGGGTGACGGTGTCGCCCCTGGTCATCGCGTCGGGACCGGTGTTGGTGACGGTGACCGTCCAGGTCACTGCGTCGCCCGCGTTCACCGTCGGTGAGGAGGCCGACTTCGTGATCGACAGTCCGTACAGGCAGGGCAGCCAGTCGATGGCGATCGAGCCCGTGACACCCGAGCCGCTGACGAGCGGAGAGGCCGTCCCGGCCGTCCCGGAGATGGCCGTCGGGGCGGTCGGCGTGCCGAGGGGCGAGGTCGCGCTGACCCAGCTCGAGCCACCGCCGCCACCGGCGCCGGTCACGCCCGAGTCGATCGTCGCGGCGCCGCCGCCGCCACCGGTGTAGCCGCCGGCCCCGCCGCCGCCGCTGTCGTAGTCGGCGTCCGGGCCGCCGTTGCCGCCCGTTCCCACGCCGATGCCCGTGCCCGCGGCACCGTTCAGTGCGGCGTTGGCCGTGTTCGTTCCACCCGCGCCGCCCGCGGCCGCCTGGCCGCCGGCGCCGCCATTCGCGGTCGCGCCGGCGTCGACGCCCGTTGTGCCATTCGAGCCAACGGCAACCGTACCGGCGCCGATTCCGGCGAACCCGCCACCGCCACCGCCGCCCGCCGGTGGTGGGTTGTGGGCCCCGCCGCCGCCGCCACCACCACCGGCGATGACCACCGTCGAGCCGCCGAGATCGACCGACGTACGGCC
>DASUPH010000328.1:0-4152 GCA_036276275.1 Candidatus Limnocylindrales bacterium | reverse complement strand
CTGATGCTGCCGCGGATGGTCAGCCACCCGATCGATCCGCTGATCCTGACGTTCTTCACGAACCTCGCGGCCTCGATCGGGGTCGGCGCGGTCACCTCCTTCAACTTCGCGTCGGATTACCAGGTGGTGCCGGTGAGCCTGATCGGGGTGTCGTTCTCGCTGGCCGTCTTCCCGGCCCTTGCGGCCGCCTACGCCGCGGGCGACGGGACGACGTTCCGCCAGATCCTGCGCCGCAACCTCGTGACGGTCGGCGCCTTGACCCTGATCGCGGCGGTCCTCCTGGCGATCGTCGCCCACCCGCTCGTCGCGCTCCTCCTCGGCGGCGGGGCGTTCGGACCGGGCGACGTCGACCGGACCGCGACGGTCCTGACCGCGTACGCCATGTCGATCCCGTTCGACAGCCTCTCGTACCCGTTGTCACGAGCCCTCTACGCCACCCACAACACGATCCTCCAGGTGATCGCGTCGATCTGCGGGTTCGTCACGATCGTCATCGTGGGCTCGGCCCTGTCGGCCTCGGTCGGGATCCTCGCGATCCCGTTTGCCGCGACTGCCGGCGGCGTGGTCAAGGTCGGGTTGTTGACGCTGTTCCTGGTGCCACGGCTGCGCCGGATCGGGTCCGACGGCGGATCGCCGGTGCCGGCCTAGCCGACCGGAATCGTCGGGATCAGGACGATCCACTTGCCGTCCCGATCCGGGTAGTGGCCCTCGGGCCGCTTCCACGGCAGGAAGTTGCGGACCATCTCGGCCGAATCCTGGAACGTTCCCGGCTTGTCCGACTGGCCCCAGATCGACGAGTTCCACGGGTACCACGGGTCGAGGATGTAGGCGCCCGTGACCTTCGCGTCCTCGAAGACCGTCGGGTCGGCGTCGGCCCGGTAGCCGCTCATCACCCAGGTGTGAGCCCCCCGCCAGGCGAGGAGGATGACCGGCGAATGGGTCGTCGCGATCGCCCTGGCCGAGTCGCGCAGAGCGTCGGCCCGCGTTTCGTACGCACGGATCTCGTAGCCGTCGGCGCCGTACGCCTTGAGGGCCAGGGCCATCGCCGCGGGTCCCCACTCGCCGTTGATGCTGTCCGCCTTGCTCTCCCACTCGCGGACCCGGCCGGCGATCTCGCGTTCCCGGGCATCGGTCGGGTCGCCGTGGCCCAGGATCGCGAGGACGATCGTGACGCCGGCCGGCGAGCACCAGTCGTCACGGAGCTCGTGAGCGAAGACGGCATCGGGGTGTTTCACGATCTTCACGTCGACGGCGACGCGTGGAATCGCGGTCGGAGTCGGAGCGGCCGTCGGCGACGGTTGGCCGCTCGCGGGCGGCGGAAGCGACGGGGTGGCACGCGGTGATGGTGTTGCGGGCTTCGGGGTGACCGTCACGGTCGGAAGGGTGGGCCGGTCCGGAGGCGGGCCGGCGATGACCCGCTCGATCCTCGAGAGGAGGCGCTCGTAGAGGACGCCCATCCCGAAGGCGTTCGTCGCGACCGCGCCGAACCCGGCGACGCCGCCGACGAGGATCGCGGCGAGGATCAGGCGAAGGGCGAGCGACGGACGGCTCGGCTTCGTCCGGCGCCGGCGGAGGCGGGGCGAATCGCGATTGATGCGGACTCGTTCGATGGACAAACCGGGAAACTCCGGGCGGATCGGGTCTGGGGGCGGCTAGTTGACGAATGGGGCGACCGACCTGCGACGGTGGGGCCGAGACCCGCGGGCCAAGGGGACATCGTATCCGCGGACTTCGGATCGAGCCGTCAGCCGGTCGTCTCCTGCCCGGTGACCCACTGCGCCCGCCAGTCCGGCGCCTCGAACGGCTCGGCCCAGTACACGGTCTCCCGCCAGACCGCGCCGTCGCGCAGCTCGATCAGGTCGACACAGTTGTACTGGCGGCGGTCGGGGTACGTCATCCGCCACTCCGACCACCAGAAGTCGCCACTGCCGGCGACGACCTGGACGGTGTTCGACGGCGTGACGACCCAGCGATCCTCCGCGCCGACGACCCGCTCGATCTCGGACGTCGGCGAGCCACCCGGGTAGGCGGCGACGATCTTGCGATAGTTCTCGTCCGTGATGACCCGCTCGCCCGATTGCGGCCAGCGCGCCTGCCAGTCGGGATGCCGGAGGGCGGCCATGGAATCGAGATCGAAGCGGCTGGCCGCCTCGGCGTAGCGGCGGGCGATGTCCTCGTTGCTGGGCACGATCCCTTCCTTCCTGGCGGCGTCCCGGCATTGTCCGCCGACGGCTCGGGCCGTCAAGGTGGGGAGGGCCGGGCGCCCGCCGGGCGCGAGCTTCGGCAGGGCGCCGGCTGGCAGGAACGCGGCGCTTCTGCCACCATCGTCCGGCCGTCACGACCGCGCCCGTCAGCCCAGGGAGAACCCCTCGTGGACCGCTTCGAGCCCAACCTCCGGATCCCCGGCCCGACCGCCCTGCCGCCGACCGTCCGCGAAGCGGGCGGCCGCCAGATGATCAACCATCGCGGGCCCGACTTCGCGGCGATGCTCGGCCGGATCCTCGACGGCATGAAGCCCTTCTTCGGCACGACCCGTGACGTCACGATGCTGACGTGTTCGGGGTCCGGCGGGCTCGAGGCGGCGGTCGTGAACACGCTGTCACCCGGCGATCGGGTCCTTGCCGTGTCGATCGGATCGTTCGGCGACCGGTTTGCGAGGATCGCCGGCATCTACGGCGCGGATGTCACGAAGATCGAGGTCGAGTGGGGCCATGCGGCCGACCCGACCGCCGTGCGCGAGGCGCTGGCGGCGAACCCCGGCTACCGGGCCGTCCTCCTGACCCACAACGAGACCTCGACCGGGGTGATGAACCCGATCGCCGACCTGGCGGCCGCGATCCGGGAGACATCGCCGGAGAGCCTGATCCTGGTCGACAGCGTTTCGAGTCTCGGGGCGGTTCCGTTCGAGATGGATGCGTGGGGAGTGGACCTGGTGGTGACCGGCTCGCAGAAGGCGTGGATGGCGGCGCCGGGCCTGGCGATGATCGCGGCGTCGGACCGCGGCTGGGCGGCGACCGAGACGGCACGGATGCCCCGCTTCTACCTCGACATCCGGACCCACCGCGATTCGGCGGCGGCCGGCGAGACGCCGTTCACCCCGGCGATCGCCGTCGTGTTCCAGGTCGACGAGGGACTTCGTTTGATGCAGGCGGAGGGCAAGGACGGCGTGTTCGCCCGCCACGAGGCATGCGCCGCCGCGTCGCGGGCAGGGCTCGCGGCGCTCGGCTTCGAGCTGCTCGCCGACCCCCGGTTCGCGTCGAAGACGGTCACCGCGGCGAAGCTTCCCGAGGGCCATGAGTGGAAGCCGTTCAACACCGCGATCAAGGCGCACGGCGTCGTCCTGGCCGGCGGCCAGGGCAAGCTCGCCGGCAAGATCTTCCGCCTCGGACACCTCGGCTCGGTGACCGTCGACGAGATCCTCGGCGTGATCGCGGTCCTCGAGCGTGTCTCGGTCGAGCAGGGCCGCCGGATCGAGCCGGGTCGGGCGGTTGCCGCGGCCCAGGCCGCCGGCCTCGCGATCCAGACCGGCGGCGCCAGCACGGCCGGGGCCGACAGCCGGGACCAGACGACCGGCCCGCCGCCGGAGCCCGCCGCCGCCATCCCCGCGTGAGGATCCTGGTCGCCGAGCCGATCGCCGCAGAGGGCATCGCCCGGCTCCGGGCGGAGCACGAGGTCGACGAGCGGCCGAACCTCACCCGCGACGAGCTATGCGCGATCCTGTCCGGCTACGACGCCCTCGTCGTCCGGAGCCAGGTCCAGGTCGACGCCGACGTCATCGCGGCGGCCGGCAATCGGCTCCAGGTCGTGGGCCGGGCCGGGGTCGGCGTCGACAACGTGGATCTCAACGCGGCGACGGCCGCCGGGATCACCGTCGTCAACGCCCCGACCGGCAACACGATCGCCGCGGCGGAGCACACCCTCGCCCTCCTCTACGGTGTCGCTCGCAAGATCGCGGCCGCCGACGCCTCGGTCCGGCGCGGCGAGTGGAAGCGGGTCGAGTTCACCGGGCTCGAGCTGCGCGGCCGGACGCTCGGGATCGTCGGTCTCGGCAAGATCGGCCAGGCGATCGCGGCCCGGGCCCGGGCGATGGAGATGACGGTGCTCGCCGCGGACCCCTTCGTCACGGAGGAGCAGGCCACCCACCACGGGGTG
>DASUPH010000327.1:0-2760 GCA_036276275.1 Candidatus Limnocylindrales bacterium | reverse complement strand
GATGCCGGATCGGGTCGTCGTCCAGTTCGACAAGCGCGACGTCGAGGCTCTCAAGCTGATCAAGCTCGACCTGCTCGGCCTCGGGATGCTTGCCGCGATCGACGAGACGCTCCAGCTGATCGAGCACGATGCCGCGGTCTGTGTCGATCTCGACCGCCTGCCCGAGGACATCGCCGAGGTCTTCGAGATGCTCCAGGCGGCCGACACGGTCGGCGTCTTCCAGGTCGAGAGCCGGGCCCAGATGCAGACCCTCCCCAAATCGCGGCCGCAGAACCTGGACGATCTCGTCGTCGAGGTGGCGATCATCCGGCCGGGCCCCATCCAGGGCAACGCCGTCCACCCGTTCCTCCGCCGGAAGCAGGGTCTCGAGGAGGTGACCTACCTCCATCCGAGCCTCGAGCCGGTCCTCCGCGACTCGATGGGGGTGATCCTCTACCAGGAACAGGTCATGCGGATCGCGATCGAGGTCGCTGGGTTCTCACCCGCCGAATCCGACGGCTTCCGCCGGGCGATGGGCACGTGGCGCTCGACCCGCGAGATGGAGAAGCTCCACCAGCAGTTCCACGACGGCTGCCTGCGCCAGCCCGGGATGACCGAGGAGATCGCCGAGGAGCTGTTCCGGCAGGTCGCCGCCTTCGCCTCGTTCGGCTTCGCCAAGTCGCACGCGGCCGCGTTTGCCCGGACCGCCTACGAGTCGTCGTTCCTGAAGCTCTTCTACCCGGCCCAGTTCGTCGTGGGGCTGATCAACGCCCAGCCGATGGGCTTCTACCCGGTCGAGGTCCTCGTCAACGACGCGAAGCGGCACGGGGTCGCGATCCTCCCGGTCGACGTCAACCGGAGCACCTACAAGACGACGACCGAATGGGTCGGTCGGCCAGGGTGGGCGGTGGGCGGTGGGAACGACGACGGCGAGCCACTCCCCGATGACGCCGGCATCGAGCGGCGCCCCGAACCGGTCCGGTCGAGCGGCTGCGTGGTCCCCTCGGGCGAGGCCCGCGGACGCTGGGCCGCCGAGAGCGCCGTCGGCTGGGGCGTCCGGCTCGGACTCGGGCTCGTCAAGGGGATCGGCGAGGAGCACGAGGCGCTGCTCGACCAGGAGCTCGCCCGAGGTCCGTACCGCTCGCTGGCGGACGTCGTCGAGCGGACCGGCCTGCCGGAGGAGACGCTCGAGCGGCTGATCCGGGTCGGTGGGTTGGATTCGCTCGGTCGGCCGAGACGGGAGCTCCTCTGGCAGCTCCGCGAGGTCGCCGGGGCGTCACGCGGCCGGCTCGACGGCCGGACGACCCGTGGCGGGGCCTTCACCCGCGCCGCGTCGCGGCCGCTGGCGCTCCGCCTCCCACCGACCGATGCTCCGACGCTGCCGGGCCTGACCGAATCGGAGCGGATCGGGGATGCCTACGCGGTCATCGGGCTCGATGCCCGACGGCAGGTCGTCGGGCTGTACCGGCCGGCCCTCGAGCGCCTGGGAGCCGTCACGAACGCCGCCTTGAGCGATCGGCGGCCCGGGAAGGTCCGGATCGGCGGCCTCGTCGTCACCCGGCAGCATCCGATGACCGCCAAGGGCACGGTCTTCCTCGCCCTCGAGGACGAGACCGGGATGGTCAACGTCACCCTCTGGCCGGATGCGTGGGCCCGCCTCCGGGGCGTCGTCCGGCGTCACGCCCTGCTCCTCGTTGACGGGGAGCTCCAGCGCGAGTCGTCGGTCGTCAACGTGATCGCCCACGAGGTCCGACCCCTGATCGAGGTCGCCGCATCGGCCGGCGCACCCGATCAGCCCGAAGGCGTCAAGCAGCTCGGCATGGCAGGAATGCGCCGACTCGGCTGAGCGATCGGCCGCGATCGGCCGCGAAGGCGCGACAGCCTATCGACGGCGGGCGAGGATGGGGCGGGCTTCGTTGCGCTTGGGCTGCTTGCCGTCGGGTCGCCGCCCGGCCTGCGCCGGCCGGCCCCGGTTGGGGTTCGCCCGGCCGAGGAATCGCTTGTACCAGGCGGCCGCGGCCGCGAACAGCGCCCCCGAAGGAACGCCGACGATCAGCGCCTGGTTGAGGACCAGCGCCTCGGCCGCGGCCCGCGTCATCGACTGGTTGTTCACGTCGAGGAAGTTGTCGTAGAGCCCGCCGAACGGACCGACGGCGAAGGCCAGAGCCTGGAACCCGACCGACGCGAGGGCGGCCAGCATCCCGACGAGCCAGCTCGCCCGCGGCGCCATGAACCCCGCGAGGAACGCGGTCCCGAGGGGCGCGGTGAACGAAAAGTATTGGTAGAAGGCCGAGGTGAACGCATTCACGCCGAGCAGTGGGAGGAGCGCAACCGAGGCGCCGGACAGGATGACCGGAACGTAGAACGCCTTGTTCCGCAGCAGGCTCGGCAGGCTGAGAAGGTCGCCCCGGATGTCGACCGGTCGGAATGACGAGCGAAAGGCTCCACCGAGGCTCGGGCGGGAAGCGGGCGGCGACGCCGATCGGGCCGGGCCGCCGGGCGCGCTCCGTCCGATCGGGCCCGATGGCGGGGTTGCGACGGCTGTGCCTTCGCCGTCTTCTCCGAGATCGTCGATCTCGAGCGGGTCGCCGAGGGATGCGCGGTAACGGCGGCGCGCTTCGGCACGGTCGGTTCTCTTGGCTCGGGCCACGTGTTCTCCAGAGGGTGGGAAGGCGACGGTCGGGCCATCGTACGCGGTTTGCGGGTCGGATCGCTCTCCGTGCATGGCGGGTCGACCGCTCGTTGATCGGCCGTGAAGTCGTTGTTGCGTCGCCGTGAAGC
>DASUPH010000326.1:0-8210 GCA_036276275.1 Candidatus Limnocylindrales bacterium | reverse complement strand
AGCGCCTCGAGCAGGGTCGTCTTGCCGACGCCGCGGGCCTGGGCGCCGACGACGACGGGCAAGCGGGCCTCGATCAGGATCCACGCCAGCGCCGCAAGCTCGGCGTCGAGGACGCCGTCGTCGATCATTGCGACGATCGAGCGGCGTGGCGCGGTCGGCGCGGAGGGGACGGGATCGCGCGGGTCCGTCATGGCCGGGATCATGACAGCCACGGACCGATCGCCCGCTAGGATTCGGTCGTGGTCACCACCGATAGCGACGCGGCCGAGCTCGAGATCCTGCCGCTCACGCCGGACCGCTGGGATGACGTGGCGGCGCTCTTCGGCGAGGGCGGCGACCCGAAGTCCTGTTCGTGCATGTTCTGGCGGGTGCGGTCGAAGGACTGGAACTTCGGCAACCGGGACGAGGCGCGCGAAGGCTTCCATCGACTGGTCGACGAGGATCGCGATCCGGCGCCCGGTCTCCTGGCGTACCGCGACGGACGCGCGGTCGGCTGGGTGAGCGTCGCGCCGCGCGACGACTACGAGCGGCTGACGGCCTCGCGCGTCCGGCCGAAGATCGACGACGTCGCGGTCTGGTCGGTCGTCTGCTTCGTCGTCTCGAAGAGCGAGCGCGGCCAGGGTCTGACGTCCCGGCTCCTCGACGCGGCGACGGCCTATGCGGTCGATCACGGCGCGCCCGGACTCGAAGCGTACCCGGTCGATCCCGGCGACGGCCGCGTCCCGGCCGCCCTCGGGTACACCGGGCTGCTCTCGACCTTCGAGGCGGCCGGCTTCGAGGTCGTCCACGAGATCGACTCGCCGCAGGCGACGGTCCGGCGGGTGATCGTCCGACGCCTGTTGGCGCCGCACGCCAAGGGGCGCGGTTCCTGACAGATGCTCGCGTGGCGCTCTCCGCCGCCCGGCCGGTCGGCGCCTTCCTGACAGATGCGGCGGAGACGCGACAACTGCCGCCACGATCGCGCCCGCTCCGCCTCGTGCCCATGCCACGCCGTCGGCAGGCGCTCAATTGGCAGAGACAGTCCCGGCTGTTGCTCGTCGTGGCGCGCAGGTGTCAGGAAGGGGCGGCAGCCGGCTCCGGTGGCGCTCCCCTGGCGATCATCTGACCGGAAGTCGCACGGCGCGAGCGCGCCGACCTACGTCATCTGTCGCGTTGCCGACAAGTCATTTGTAGAGGTTGACGACGTCCGTTTCCGGCGCGTAGACTTCGCGCCGGCGTGCAGATCGCCCGCCCTCATCTGGCTCATTGGAGGCGGACTCCGAATGAAGATGAATCACCTGCTCTTCCGGCCGACCGTCGCGCCAATTGGCGCCGACGATGGCGGGAGATCTGTGCCCATCTCGAGCTAGCCTGAGGCGGCAGGGCCGCCCTCCGAGCGAACCACGAGCCGTGGGCCAGATGGGCCCCGGCTTTTTTGATGCCTCTGCGGAGGCATTTCCCGAGCCGTGGACCCACCCGATGTTCCGGAAGGAACCAGGTCCGCGGCTCGTTCGATTCCGAGCGCCGGATCGACCACCGGACCAAGTCCACCAACCCAGCATCGCGTAGCAGACCCAGGGAGTCCCGAGCAGTGACCGCAACCCTGATCGGACAACAGAAGATCGCTCGGACCGACGGCATCGACAGCGCCGCCCGGACCCTCGACGACGCCGTCCCGGCGCTCCTCGTGGAGCACGTGACGAAGCGCTTCGTCGTCGGCCGCAAGCGCAAGCCGGTGACGGCGATCGCCGACGTGTCGCTCCGCCTCGAGCGGGGTGCCATCGTCGGGATCCTCGGCGCCAACGGCTCCGGCAAGTCGACGCTGATCCGGCTCGTCTCGGGTCTCCTGACCCTCGACGAGGGCAGCGTCTCCGTCTTCGGTCACGACATCGAGCGTGACGAGATGGCGGTGAAGCGGCTGATCAACCGGGTCAGCGTCGACGCCGCCTTCTTCAAGAAGCTCAGCCCGATGGAGAACCTCCTCTTCGCGGCCCGGCTGTACGGCCTGGACGCGAAGAAGGCGAAGACCCAGGCGATCGAGATTCTCGGTCGTCTCGGAATCGGGGAGAAGCGGGTCGGCCGGCCGATCGAGCAGATGAGCCGGGGCATGCAGCAGAAGGTCGCGATCGCGCGAGCCCTGCTGACGAGCCCCTCGCTCCTCCTCCTCGACGAGCCGACCACCGGCCTCGATCCTCGCTCGAAGCTCGACGTCCAGACGTTCATCGAGGAGCTGCGAGAGACGCACGACGCGTCGATCGTGCTCACGACGCACGACCTGGCAGAAGCAGAGCGGCTGTGCGGCTCCATCACGGTCCTCGACGGTGGCCGCGTCGTCGCCGAGGACACACCGGCCGGGCTGATCGCGGACGAGGCCGAACGAACGGGTCGAGCGGCGACCCTCCATGACGTCTTCATGACCCACACCGGCCGCTCGCTCGACGACGACGTCGAGGACGAGGACTCGGCCGACGACGAAATCTGAATGAAAGGAGGTGAGATGAGATGAACGAGAAGCAGCTGGCCCTGCCGGACCTGTACCTGGCCCTCGACCGGCGTGAGCGCGAGTTCCGAGCCATGGAGCTCGAGCGAAGCGTCCCCCGCAAGTCACGGCCTTCCGTCCGACAGTCCGTCGGACTGTCCTTCGTCCGGTTCGGCGAACGCCTGTCCGGCGAAGCCAATCTGAAGCCGGTCCGGTCCCGTTAAGGGCCGGACCGGCCCCCCCGAAACGGAGATCCACAATGTTCAGCGTCGCCCATGAGCTGAAGGCGTCCTACGCCTTCATCGAGCGAAACTTCTTCCTGACACGCCGCTACTGGGGCTGGGAGCTCGCGTTCCTGGTCTATTCGGTCGCGGGCGCGCTCTCGATCTCGCTCATCGGTGCGGACCAGGGCAGCCCGCGGCTGATCCTGCTGCTGATGGTGGGTGCGATCTTCTGGAACTACCTGTCGGTGGTCTTCTCGTGGATCGCCGAGACGATCAGCGTCGAGCGCTGGGAAGGGACGCTCGAGTACACGATGATGGCCCCGATCCGGCGCTGGGCCCAGCTCCTTGGCTCCGTCCTCTACGCGATGGTCTATGGGCTGGTGCACACGGCGGTCATCCTCATCGTCCTGCTCCTGTTCTTCCGACAGCTCGACTTCGCCGGCGCGAACCCGGCGACGGTCGTCGTCTTCATGCTGCTCGGCTCGTTCAGCTTCGTCGGCATCGGGATGATCGCGGCGATCCTGCCGTTGCTGTACGTGGAGCGCGGGGCGCAGATGACGTTCGTCCTGCAGTCGTGCCTGCTCCTGGTGAGCGGCGTCTACTACTCGGTCGACGTCCTGCCCGGCTGGATGCAGGTCCTCTCGCACCTGTCGCCCGCGACGTACGTGCTCGACGGCGTCCGGAAGGGCCTCATCGACGGGACACCGGCGACGGGGCTGCTCGGCGACGTCTGGCCGCTCCTCGTCATGGGCGCGTTCTTCATCCCGTTCGGCCTGTGGGCCTTCGGGCGGGCGGAGCGCTACGCCAAGCGGACCGGCAAGCTGAAGCGGGTCGGCTGAACCATGACGATGCCTGCACTCGAACCGACGCTCGATCAGCTGGGGTGGTCGGCGGCACTCGCCGCCGACCACGTGCCCCACGCTGCTCTCGGGCGCGAGCCGGCTCGGGTCATGGCCGAGGATCGCGGTTCGTACGTCGTCCGGACCGCCGCCGGCGAGCGTCGGGCCGCGATCACCGGTCGCTTCCGGCACGATGCAGGCGCCGATCCGTCCGTCTTCCCGGCCGTCGGCGACTGGGTCGCCATCGATGGCGGTCCGGACGACGCCGCGATCCATGCCGTCCTCGCCCGCCGCACGGCGATCGTTCGCCAGGCGCCCGGCAAGCGGACCGAGGCCCAGGTCGTCGGCGCGAACGTCGACATCGTCTTCATCGTCGTGTCGCTCAATCTGGACCTCAACATGCGGCGGCTCGAGCGCTACCTGGCGGTCGCCTGGGAGAGCGGCGCCGAGCCGATCGTCGTCCTGTCGAAGGCCGACCTGGTCGAGGAGCCGACGGCGCTGCTCGCCGAGGTCGAGCGGATCGCGATCGGCGCAGCGATCCTGACCGTCAGCGCGATCGACGGGCGCGGCCTCGACGAGGTCAAGGCCCGGATCGGCCTGGGTCGGACCGTTGCGTTCATCGGTTCGTCCGGTGTCGGGAAGTCGACGCTGCTCAACGTCCTTGCCGGCGAGAATCGGGCGGTCGTCCGGGACGTCCGCGCCGATGACGACCGCGGCCGCCACACGACGACCCGCCGCCAGCTCCACATCCTGGTCGACGGCGGCCTCGTCCTCGACACGCCGGGGATGCGCGAGCTCGCGCTGTGGGATCCCGACGGGGTCGAGCAGTCGTTCCCCGAGGTCGACGAGCTGGTCGCGAGCTGCCGATTCGGCAACTGCCGGCACAACGGCGAGCCTGGCTGCGCGATCGCGGCCGCGCTCGCGTCCGGGGCCCTCGATGCCGGTCGCTACGAAGCGTGGCAGAAGCTCGAGCGCGAGGCGCGGGCTCAGCTCCGTCGCGTGGACGCCCTCGCGCGCGCGGACGAGCGCCGCAAGTGGAAGGCGATCAGCAAATCCGTCGGCAAGCACATGGACATGAAATACGGACGGGAGGGACGGTGATGACGACGAACGTCGACCAGGAGGTCCGGCTACCGGACGCTCCGCCGATACGCGGGCTGTCGTTCCGGACCTTCGACCCGAGCCGCGACTACGAGGGACTGGTCGGCCTCATCCGCGAGGCCCACCTGGTCGATGGGATCGACTGGATTCCCACAGTCGAGAACCTCCGCGCCGAGCACGAGCACGGCGGCGAGTACGACCCGCGACGGGACATGCTTCTGGCCTTCGTCGACGACGCAGTCGTCGGTGCCTCCGAGACGAACGTCCGGACCCGCGAGCTTGGACCGAACCACCACGTCGAAGGCTGGGTGGCTCCGTCGTTCCGGCGGCGCGGCCTGGGTCGCGCCCTCCTCCACTGGGTGGAGGCGCATGCCCGCGACGTCGCCCTTGTCGACGGTCGGAGCGGCGAGCGGACCCTGAGCAGCTGGCCGGATGAGGCCCAGGCCGGAGCCGTCGCCCTGTACGAGAGCGAGGGCTACGCGATCGTCCGCTACGGCTTCATGATGGTCCGTGATCTGAACGAGCCGATCCCGGAGCTGCCTCTGCCCGACGGCCTCGAGGTGCGACCGGTCGATCCCGTCGATCACCGCCGGATCTGGGACGCCGATGCGGAAGCCTTCCAAGACCACTGGAACGCGGGCGAGCGCACCGACGCCGATTTCGAGGGGTTGTTCGCCAGCCCGGAGCTCGACACGACGCTCTGGCGGGTGGCATGGGACGGCGACGAGGTCGCCGGCTCCGTCATGAATTGCATCTACCCCGCCGAGAACGAGGCCCTCGGTCAGCAGCGCGGCTGGCTCGATCACGTCAGCGTTCGGCGGCCGTGGCGTCGGCGCGGGCTCGGGTCAGCCCTCATCGCCGCCTCGTTGACGGCCATTCGGGCCGCCGGGATGACCGAGGCCGCGCTCGGCGTCGACGCGGAGAACCCAACCGGCGCGCTCCATGTCTACGAGAACCTCGGGTTCCGCCCGACCCGGACGGGGGTCAGCTACCGCAAGGCGATGTGACCGCGGCGGTTGAGGTGAGTCCGATGCCGCAGCGGCAGGGATCGGGGCGTCAACGAGCGTGACGTTGTCGCCACCGGGGCCTGACCGAGCGTGATCGGAGCGAATTTCATGCCGGAGCGGCATCGTCGGGGCCGACGGTGCTTGCGGAGCTCGAAGCGACGAGCCTCAGGCGAACAGCCGACGCCCGGTTCGAACGAGGTCCATCCATTGCCGCTCGCGCCCGATCGTCGTCGCCGGGCCGTGCCCGGGCAACACGGCGAGGCCGTCCTCGAGCTCGGTCAGCCGGGCGATCGAGGCCGCCATCTCGTCGGCCGAGCCGCCCGGCAGGTCGATCCGACCCCAGCCCCCGGCGAACAGCGTGTCGCCGCTGAAGAGCAGGCCGTCGTCGGCCGAGAGCAGGCAGACCGAACCCTCCGTGTGGCCCGGCGTGTGGAGCACCCGCAGCCGGATCTCCCCGAAGCGGATCTCCTCGCCCTCAGCGAGCTCGACCGCCGGCACCGAGGGCGGGATCTCGAACGGCGCCCAGAGTGGCTGCGGATCCGTGAGCCGGTCGCGATCCAGGGGGTGGACCGCGATCTCGGCGCCGGTCTCTGCGGCCACCGCCGCGTTGTCGCCGATGTGATCCCAATGGCCGTGGGTCGAGACGATCAGCTTCAGCGTCCAGTCGCGGGCCGCGAGCTCACCACGGATCCACGCCAGCGACGGGATCGCCGTGTCGATCGCGATCGCCTCGCGTGATCGCGGATCCGCGATCACGTGGACATTGGTCGCAACCGGCCCGACGACGCGGCTCAGACGCTCCATCGACGTCGCCCCCGAGGCCCTACGCCTCGAGCTTCGTCTTCATGCAGTCGAACGTCTGGCCGATCATCTTGTTCGCGGTGCCCTCGATAAGCCGCGCGCCGAGCGATGCCAGCGAACCGGCGATCGCGACGTCGGCCGCCCAGTCCATCAGGGTGCCGCCCGTCGAATTGTCGCTGAGGGTCATCGACGCGGTCGCGTCGACCGCGCTCCCGGGCGCCTGGCCGTGGGCCTTGAGCACGGCCCGGTCCGGCGGCTCCTGCTCGGCGAGCTCCATGTTCACGATGAAGCGGGCGCTGATGAAGCCGATGCCGACCTTGGCCGTCGCCTTGAAGTGGGTGGCGTCGATGACCTCGATCGACTCGACGCCCGGGCCGCACTCGCCCACCTGGTTCGGATCGATCACGAACGCCCAGACGCGGTCGCGCGGCGCGGCGATGTCGATCTGCCCCGAGAACTTCATGTGGCCTCCATGGAGTGCGTGCCTGGCGCCGCGAGGAACGCGGCTGGACCCTTGATGAACCGCGTCCGGCAGCCGATCGAGCAGAAGGCGTAGACCACGCCGTCGTGCTCGGCGAGGTGGCGGGCCGACGCCCGGTCGACGGTCATGCCGCAGACCGGGTCGACGAGGACGATGTCGTCGACGATCGGGGCGAGCGGGGTGACTGCGCCCGGGGGCTGGCCGGCCAGCGTCGCCGGTCCGGGCGAGGCCACGAACGAGGCTCGACCGCGGCGGACCTGGACCAGCTCCGCGAGGATCGAGAGGGCAATCTCCTCGGCGGTCTCGGCCCCGAGATCGATCCCCGCCGGGGCACGCAATGCGGCAAGACGCTCCTCCGCGAGGCCCGTCTCGTCACGGAGCCACTGGCGAACGACGTTCGCCCGGGTCGGCGACGCGACGAGCCCAACGTACGACGCGTTCCGGCGCAGCCCGGCCGCGAGTGCCTCCTCGTCCCAGACGCCCTGCGTGGCGACGACGATGTACGGGCTCGTGTCGGGATCGACCCGGCCGATGCTCGTCTCCTGGCTGACCCGCTCGGCCGCGGGGAAGTCCTCGGCCGCGGCGACCGGATCGAAGACCGTCACCCGCCAGCCGGACGCGGCACCGAGGGTGGCGAGGGCCGCCGCGATCGGGGTCGTGCCGGCGACCCACAGGAGCGGCGCGGGTAGATGCGGTTCCACGTAGATCTCCAGGGTTCCGCCGGAGTGGCAGGTCATGACGAGCTCGATGACGCCGTCGGCGCGACGGCCCTCGGCCGGCCCGTCCTTCGAGAGCCGGAGGAGGCGGGGCTGGCCGTCGCCGAGGGCGTGGAGCGCCTCGCGAACGACGACCGGCTGGGCGCAGCTGCCGCCGACCCAACCCTCGATCGTGCCGTCGGGATGGACGATCCCGACCGCCCCGGGGCGGGCCGAGGTGGGCCGGGCGACCGCGACCACCGTCGCGACGACGAACGGGCGGCCGGCCTCCTCCAGCTCGGCCGCCCGGGTGAAGATGCTGCGGGTCATCGGATGTGGTCGCCCGGCGATGCCTAGGCGATCCCCTTCTCGTGGAGGATCGCCCAGACCTTCTGGGGGCTGATCGGGATGTCGATGTTCCGGACGCCGAGATGCCAGAGGGCATCGACGACCGCGTTCGCGATCGCCGGCGGCGCGCCCACGGTAGCCGACTCGCCGACGCCTTTCGCGCCGATCGGGTGGTGCGGCGACGGGGTGACGGTCTTGGCGACCTCCCAGGCCGGCGTCTCGACGGCGGTCGGCAGGAGGTAGTCCATGAAGGTGC
>DASUPH010000325.1:0-3963 GCA_036276275.1 Candidatus Limnocylindrales bacterium | reverse complement strand
CCCGACGTCGCCGACGGATAGCCCATCGACATAGACATAACCGGCCGTGACCGGACTCGCGCGACGGGCAGAGCCGTCGGCGCTGAACTCGATAGGTGTCCCGTTCTCGAGGATGAAGACGTTCTCCGCGGCGACGCCCGTCTCGATCGCGAGGCGACCGTGCTGGACCTGCATCCGGAACTCGCCGTGGATCGGGATGAAGTAGCGGGGCTTGGTCAGCCCGAGCATCAACTTCAGCTCTTCCTGGCTGGCGTGGCCCGAGACATGGGCGCGCTTGATCGTGTGGTAGTACACATTCGCGCCGGCCTTGAACAGGTTGTCGATCGTCCGGCTCACGTATTCCTCGTTGCCGGGGATCGGACTGGCGCTCACGATGACCGTGTCACCGGGCTGGATTTCGACGAAGCGATGGTCGCGGTTCGCCATCCGGGCGAGGCCGGCCATCGGCTCCCCCTGTGCCCCGGTCGTGCAGATCACGAGCTGGTCGGCGGGGATCTCGTTCAGCTTGTCCTTGGCGACGATCATCGAAGGGTCGTAGGTCAGGTAGCCGAGGTCGCTCGCGATCCGGAAGTTCTGTTCCATCGACCGCCCGATCACGACCGTCTTCCGCTTGAACGACGCGGCCGCATCGAGGACCTGCTGGACGCGGGCGATGTTGCTGGCAAATGTCGCGACGATCACCCGCCCGTCGAGCGGCTCCATGATCTCGCGGAACGCCTCGCCGACCGTCCGCTCCGACGGCGTGTAGCCCGGATTCTCGGCCCGGGTCGAATCGGACAGGAGGCAGATGACGCCCTCGGCGCCGAGCTTGGCGAGGATCGCGAAGTCGGACAGCTTGCCGTCGACCGGGGTGTGGTCGAACTTGAAGTCGCCGGTATGGACGATCACGCCCACCGGCGTCCGGAGGGCGATCCCCATCGCGTCCGGGATCGAGTGGCCGATCCGGAACGCGACGACGCCGAACGGCCCGATCTGAAGCTCGTCACCGGGCTCCAGGGCGAGGACCGGGTTGTTGTGGAGCTTGTGCTCCTTGATCTTGTTGCCGAGGAGGCCGCGGGCGAGGGTCGAGGCATAGACCGGGACGCCCGGGAACTCGGGCAGGACGTACGGCAGCGCGCCGACGTGGTCCTCGTGGGCGTGGGTGATCAGGAACGCCTTGACGTTGGCCTTGCGCTCCTTCAGGTAGGTGATGTCGGGGATGACGAGGTCGATCCCGAACATCTCCTCGTCGGGGAACATCAGCCCGCAGTCGATGACGACGATGTCGTCGCCGTACTCGAACACGTACATGTTCTTGCCGATCTCGCCGACGCCGCCGAGCGGGATGATTCGAAGTGTCTGGTTGGGTGGTGGCATGTGGGTGGGGGTCTCGTTTCCTTGGTGGTCGGGAGGGGTCAGAAGATGGTGAGGTCCGAGGCGGGCTGCGCCTCATCGATCGCGACCTCGGCGAGGGGGGCGGCGCCGGCCATGACGGCGACAGCCGCGGCTTCGGTGGGCTCGTCCTGGCCGTCCGGGGAGCCCGCGCGTGACGTCGCCCGCCGCTCGCGCGAATCGAGGAGCGCCCGCGGCGCGCGTCCGATGTCCTCGAAGCTCTGCCGCTTGACGTCGGGGGACCGATCGGCGGCGGCGGGATGGTAGAGCGCGAGCACGGAGGCGTCGGCTGCGCCCGTCGCCGGATCCGCGGGTCGAACGGTTCCGTGGACCTGGGAGATCCGCGTCCCCGGCATGAACGTCCCGAGCGAGAACCGCCCGAGGGTCACGACGAGCGCCGGATCGATGACTTCGAGCTGGCGACGCAGGTACGGCGCGCAGGCCGCGATCTCGTCGGGCTCCGGATCCCGGTTCTCGGGCGGCCGGCACTTCACGACGTTGGTGATGAAGACCTCGTCGCGACGCCACTCGATCGAACCGAGGAACTCCATGAGGACGCCGCCGGCGCGACCGACGAAGGGTCGTCCCTGGCGATCCTCGTTGAAGCCCGGGCCCTCCCCGACGAAGACGACCTCGGTGTCGGGACTGCCCTCACCCGGGACCGCCTTCGCCCGCCCGGCGGCGAGCCGGCAGCGGGTGCAGGAACGGACCTCGGTGGCGATGCCCTCGAGCGCCCTCTGGCGCTCGGCGTGGGTCATGCTCCGGTTCCGATCGCGGACGCCTCCGCCCGATATGGAGCGGCACCGCGCTCGCCCGCCGGTCGGACCCAGGCGCGTTCGACGAGGACCTCGGCCAGCTGGACGGCGTTCGTGGCGGCGCCCTTGCGGAGGTTGTCGCTCACGACCCACAGGGCGAGACCACGATCGCGGTCGACCGACGGGTCCTGGCGGATCCGTCCCACGAAGACGTCATCCGAGCCGGCCGCCGCGGTCGCCAGCGGGTAGCTGGACGTCGACGGATCGTCCTGGACGACGACACCGGGGACGGCGGCGAACAGCCGCCGCGCCCGCTCGGGGTCGATCGGCTCGCGGGTCTCGACGTGGACCGCCTCGCTGTGGGCGACGAAGACCGGGATGCGGACCGCCGTGCAGGAGACCCGGAGGTCCGGCAGGTGAAGGATCTTGCGGCTCTCCGTGACGACCTTCCACTCTTCCTTCGTGTAGCCACTGGGCAGGAAGACGTCGACCTGGGGCAGGGCGTTGAAAGCGATCTGGTGAGGATAGACCGAGACCGTCTTCGGCTCGCCCGCGACGTGGGCCCGGACCTGGTTCTCGAGCTCGCGGATCGCGTCGCCACCGGTCCCCGATACGGCCTGATAGGTGTCGACGATGACGCGCTCCAGGCCGACCGCGTCGCGGAGCGCCATCAGGATCGGGACGAGCTGCATCGTCGAGCAGTTCGGGTTGGCGACGATCCCGGAATGGCCCTCGAGATCGTCGGGGTTGACCTGGCTCACGACGAGCGGGACGTGGGGGTCCATCCGCCAGGCGCTCGAGTTGTCGATGACGGTCGCGCCCCGAGCGGCCGCGAGCGGCGCGAGGTCGCGCGAGGCGTCGCCGCCGGCCGAGAAGAGGGCAATGTCGACGCCCTCGAACGCATCGGCTGTGGCGAGCTGGATCTCGTGGGTCTGGCCCTCGATCGAGACGGTCCGGCCGGCCGAACGCTCGGAGGCGAGCAATCGAAGCTCGCTGACGGGAAACTCCCGCTCGAGGAGAACCTGGATCATCGTCCGCCCGACGACGCCGGTGGCGCCGACGACCGCGACGGTGAATGCATTGCGTGTCATGTCGGGCATGGCTCCGCTCACGGTCGCTGGCAGGGCACGGCGGGAGTATACCAGCGGGCTCCGCCGCGACGGCCCGTGAGCGTGATCGTGCGCCGGGAGCGGCAAACGACGGCTGACGAACGGGTGGTTCGCTGCTTGATGCGCCCGACGCACCGAGTGGCCAGGGAAGGGCAATTGACGCCATTCGACGCGTCGGTTCAGCCGTCGTTTGCCGTTTGCCGCGTCGGACGCGTGACAGAACGGCCTGGAACCCGATGTTGGAACAGCCGCGTACGGCCTGCCCGACTCAGGGCGGCGGGAGAACGCCGTTCATTGGGGGATCCCATTGACGTAGAGCGGGATGACGCCTGCCGCCAGCCCGGACGAGTCGACAGTGTCGACGCCGGTGTCCGTATTGATATCGAGGCGGTCGTTCGCGAACTCGGCGTGCTCGATCATCACGGCCGCCTGGAGGCCCGACACGACCGCGGAGGTGCCCGATCCTGTCACGGTGATGGTGTCGTCGCCGGCGGTGCCCTCGACGGTGACCGCGTCGGCCGCGCCGTCGCCGGTCGTGCCGCCGGCCGCGGCCAGGTCGACGATGACGGCGCTGACGTCGGTCCCGGTCAGGTCACCGACGGTGACGTGGTCGGCCCCGCCGAGGGCGTTGATCTCGACCCGCTCGACGTCGTTGCCGTCCATCGTGATGTTGGCGACGTCGCGGGTCAGGCGGAACCGGCCGCCGTTGGCCGCCAGACCGATCAGCT
>DASUPH010000324.1:0-10300 GCA_036276275.1 Candidatus Limnocylindrales bacterium | reverse complement strand
GCAATCGATGACGACGTCCCAGCGCTCTCCGGGGTTCACTCCCAGCGTGTCGCAGGTGAAGGCCGCCGACCCGAGCGGGAAGCCATCGCGGGCGACGACGTGCATCGGGACCCCGTGGAGGTGCCACGGATGCATCATCTGGCCCTCGTTCATGAACCGGATCACGATCTTGTCGCCGAGCTTGGCGACGATCGGCGCCGTGGCCGGGACCGCGGATCGATGTCGTCGAGGGCGACACGGTCCGGGCCATCTTCAAGAACAACATGGACGAATCGACCGGGATCCATTTCCACGGCCAGCGACTACCGAACAAGATGGACGGTGTCCCCCACATCACCCAGGACCCGATCCAGCCGGGCGACTCGTTCACCTACGAGTTCGTCGCCCGAATCCCCGGCTCGCACATGTACCACTCGCATCACAACGCGACCGACCAGGTGGGCCGGGGGCTGCTGGGTGCGTTCATCGTCCAGCCGAAGGATCGCGACCTTCGTTACGACCGGCTGTACGGAGCCACCCAGGACATCGTCTGGATCAGCAACGACACGCTCGGCGGCTTCACGATCAATGGTCGGGGCTTCCCGGCGACCGCGCCGATCGTCGCCAAGCTCGGCGACAAGATCGTCATCCGGTTCATGAACGAGGGAATCATGATGCACCCGTGGCACCTCCACGGGCAGCCGATGCATGTCGTCGCACGGGATGGATACCCGTTGGGCGCGGCGTCGTTCTTCTGCGACACGCTGGGGGTCAATCCCGGCGAGCGCTGGGACGTGGTGATCGACTGCGACGAGCCCGGGGCGTGGGCATTCCACTGCCACATCCTGCCGCACGCCGAAGGGCGCGACGGCATGTTCGGGATGGTCACCGCGCTCGTCATCGAAGACACGACGGCAGCCGCGCTCGAGGAGGCGACCGGAGCCTCGGCCGTCGTCGCCGCCGCGTCGACGTCGGGGTCGACGGCGCTGCTCTGCCAGGTCCCGGGCATCGGCTGATCCGGACGGTCCACCGCCCGCCGCTGCCCGTCGCGGACCACGCGAGGACAATGCCCCGCCGGTTCGACCATGTCGTGCCATCCGCTGGCCGATACTCACCGACGATGAAGGTCGTCACGATCCTGGGGACGCGTCCCGAGATCATTCGCCTCAGCCGGGTCATCCCCCTCCTCGACCGGCTCTGCCGGCACGTGCTCGTCCACACCGGCCAGAACTTCGAGCCGGTCCTGAGCGACCTCTTCTTCGACGACCTGCAGCTGCGGCCGCCGGATCACCAGCTCAGCGGCCGCGGGACCACGACGATGGAGCAGGTGGCCAGGATCCTGGTCGAGAGCGAGCGGGTCCTGGCGGCCGAGCGGCCCGATCGCGTGCTGATCCTCGGCGACACGAACAGCGCCCTGGCCGCGATCGTCGCCAAGCGGCTGGGGATCCCCGTCTACCACATGGAAGCGGGCAATCGCTGCTTCGACGACCGCGTCCCCGAGGAGGTCAATCGTCGGATCGTCGACCACAGCAGCGACGTGCTCCTGCCCTACACGGAGCGGAGCCGGACCAACCTCCTCCGGGAGGGGATCTCACCGCATCGCATCCACGTCACGGGCAACCCCATCCGCGAGGTGCTCGAGTTCTACGCCCCGCAGATCGAGCGCAGTGACGCCGCGACCCGTCTCGGGCTGACGGCCGGCGCCTTCCTGCTGGTCACCCTCCACCGGGCCGAGAACGTCGATGTCCCGGGCCGGCTGGCCGGTTTTGTCGAGGCGTTCCGGCGGCTCGGTCGGGAGCGTGGCGTCCCCGTCGTCTGGAGCGTCCACCCCCGGACGCGGTCCGTCCTCGACCAGCTGGGCCTGGAGCTGGGCGACGGGATCGTCGCGATCGAGCCGGTCGGCCTGTTCGACTTCGCGAGCCTCATGCGTCAGGCGCAGTGCGTCCTGACCGACTCGGGGACCGTCCAGGAAGAGTGCTGCATCTTCCTCGTGCCGTCCGTGACCCTGCGCGACGTCACCGAGCGACCGGAGACGCTGGACGTCGGGAGCACGATCCTGAGCGGCGCGGACCCGGACGCGATCGTCGCCGCGGTCGACGTCGCGCTCGCGTCGCCTCCGGACTGGACGCCCGTCGCCGAGTACCTCGCCCGGGACGTGAGCTCGGCGGTCGCCCGGATCGTCATCGGACGCCAGCCGTGACGCGGGAGCCGTACCGGTTGGCTGCGTCCTCGTGCAGCGCCTCGACGAGGTCCGGCCAGCTGGGCGGTCGGTAACCGGTCGCCGCCCGGAGGCGGCTCGAGTCGAGCGACCGGTCGATCACCGGCTCGTCGCGCGGCAGGATCTCGACCTGGCGCTCGTACCGGTCCGCGACGAGCTCGAGGAGCCGGAGCTTCGAGATCGGGTCGGACGACAGGTGGTGGATGCCGGACAGCTCGGGGTGGGGGAGGACGACCTCCGCGAGGAACCGCCCGAACTCGACCGTCGTGAGCCCCGAGAAGATCGCCTTCCGGAAGCCGGTCGCCGTGCCCGTCCGGGCGAGAAACCACTCGAGCAGGCCGTGACCGCTCGTGAGCTCGTGACCGATCAGCGAGGTCCGGAGCGTCAAGGCGCCGTGTCCGGGCTCGCCGAGGAGCTTCGAGCGCCCATACAGGTCCTCCGCGTCCGGCGATTCGTCCTCGGTATAGCTACCCTTCGTCCCGGCGAAGACGCAGTCGGTGCTGACGTGGACGAGGCGGATCCCGGCGCCGGCGCACAACCGGGCGAGCCGGTGCGGCAGCCACGCATTGATCTCGATCATCGCCGCCGGATCCGACGCCGCGGGGACCTGGCTGACGATGCCGATGGCATTGACCAGGACGGCGGGCCGGACGGCGGCGACGACGCCCTCGATCGTCTCGAAGTGAGAGGCGTCGATCCCGGAATGGATCGAGCGTCGGCGTTCGGGCGAGCTGCGGGCCTCCACGGGCCCGCCATCGCGGACGCTGGCGTGGACATCGAGGCCGGCCCGGTCGGACAGCGTCTCGAACAGGGTGTGGCCGAGCATGCCGGTGCCGCCGAGGATCAGGACCGTCGTCGGAACCGCGGTCACGGGTCGCCCGCGGGATCGCCGGATGAGCCGAGGCCGAGCCGGGGCGACGCCGCGTCGACGGGTCGGGCCGAGCGGAAATGAGCATGCTTCCACCAGTCCATCGGCCGCAGACGCTGGTTCGCAAGGTAGTAGGCGCCCAGCGTGATGAGCCGAGCAGGCGCCAGACGCTGCGAGGGCGAACGCGCCTCGCGCCCGGACAGCTCGAGGGCGTGGGCGGCCGCATCGCGATAGCCGCGCATCTTGTAGCGGACCGCGGCCCGCAGGTAGACGATGGACGGCGGCACCTCGGTGGCCGCCTGGATCTCCGCTGGGCCGATCGCGTCGAGGAACCCGACGAGCAGGCGATTGCCTTCGTCGACCCGCCGCGGGTTCGTCCAGCTCTCCTGCTCATGGTGGATCCGGTACCGGAGGAGGATCTCCGGCACGCGTACGAAGCGACGGCTCCGGGCGAGCCGGAACCACATGTCGTAGTCCTGGGTGGTCGACAGGCGCTCGTCGAATCGCTCTGACGCGAATGCGGACCGCGGAACCAGGACGGTGCAGCCGTGGAGCGAGGAGCTGGCCATCAGCCACACCCGGAACCCTGCCGCCGGGACGTCCGGCAGGACCTTCCGCTTGATCCGCCGCAGGTCCGGCCCGACGAGCTCGTAGTCGCTGTACACGATCGCGTCGTCACCCAGCGGCAGGATCGCCGCCACCTGGCGCTCGAGCTTGTGCGGGAGGTAGACGTCGTCGTGGCTCAACCAGGCGAAGAAGTCGCCGGTCATCGCGTCGATCCCGGCGTTGAGCGCGGATGACACCCCGCCGTGATCCTTCTCGATGAAGCGGATCCGGTCGCCGTACGAGCGGGCGATCCGGACCGTCCGGCCTCCGTCGTCGGATCCATCGTCGACGACGATCACCTCGACGTTCGGCCAGGTTTGGCCGAGCGCGCTGTCGATCGCCTCGCCGACGAAGTTCGCGCCGTCATGGACCGGGATGACGACCGAGACCCGGGGCATCGCCATGCTCGATGTCGGGCGCGCGCCGCCCGGCTCAGCGAAAATTCGTCGCCCCGACCGGCTGGCCACGAAACGCCCGGATCATGCCGGGAACCTCCAGCGCGTGATGGACGAAGCCGGCGGCGATGGCCGCCGGGACCTCGTACCACCGAACGCCATGAACGGCCCGTCGAACCACGACCCGCCTGGCCGTCAGCAGCGTCTTGCCGGCGACGAAGATCGGGATCGATGCGTAGCGCAGGCGGACGAGCCACGCGTACGGCTGCTGCGGGTCCAGCAGGCGGGTCTTCACGATCGACATCCCGAGTTGCCGCCGGATGTCACGCACCGCGCCGAAGGCCATGTCGTCGTGAACGACCAGCATGCCGGGGTCGAAGGCGAGTCCGTGGCCGGCCCGGATCAGGGCCTGGCTGTGGAACGCGAAGCCGCACGACCCTGCGGCGGACGAGAACGGGTGGGCCAGCAGGACCTCCCGGCGATAGGCGATGTTGTTGAGGGCGACGTGACGGGTCGGGCCGGCCGATCCTTCGTCGCCGACGGCGCGGCCGGCGAGTGACACGATCCGCTTCAGGCGGGTCAGCCCGGGCGACAGGTTCCGGCCGCTGACGGCCGCGACGCGGGGCTGGGCACGCAGTGTCTCGACCGCCGAGCGCAGCCAGCCCGGCGCCGGATCGCAGTCGGCATCGAGGATCGCGACGAGGGGCGCCCCGGCCTGGCGAACGCCTTCGTTCTTCAGACCGAAGGCGGACCGCTCGTCGGAGAAGATCACGCGAAGCGAAGGCAGGATCCCGGCGAGGTCCGCCGGCAGGCGATCGCGGAAGCCCGCCCACTCCGAGAGGAGGTATTCGACGGGCTCATCGAAGTCCGAGACTGCGAGCGCACGAAGGCAATGGCGGTAGTCGTCGAACGACCCGGGCGATCCGCCCGCGTAGTCGGACACGATGACGACGCTGATGACCGGTTCCGACATGTCCCTCCCCCGACGAGGATCGAAGCCCGCAACGGCCCCGCTAGCGTACTTGGGTGGACCTGGCGGCGTCATGCCGATCGAGGCGGCGCGACAGGCGGTGCCCGGGGTCACCGGAAGAAAGAACTACCGCCCCCACGATTCCGTACATCCGAATACGATGACCGCCCAAGAGCCCCAGAAGAACTCCGGTCAGTCGTTCGAGGAGATCCCCGCATGCGAAGAAGGTTGTCGCTGTTCGCCGCCCTCGTTGCGGCGCTCGTCGTCGCAGCCCCGGTCGGCGCCATCACGAACGGTACGAGCGACGGGACCGAGCACACCTATGTCGGCGAGCTGTTGTTCTTCGTTCCTGATGCGCACGATTCCCGGTTCGACGATCCGGGCGGCTGGTTCACCTGCTCGGGCACATTGCTCCGGTCGTCAACCCTGGGTCGAACGATCGTCGTCACCGCCGGCCACTGCACGTTCGGCGTCGGCCTGAACGGCGTGACGACGACCCACGACGGCGATGACACCGATGCCGCCCACGGTGGAACCGGTGGTAACGACGTCTGGATCAGCTTCGCGCCCGTGCCGAACTTCGGCATCCTGCCGCCGAGCTCGACGTTCGGGCGGGATCAGAACCCGCAGCGCTACCAGGCCTGGAAGAACGCCTTGAACGCCAGCTCCGAATGGCATCGCGGGATCGCAACCCCCCATCCGCAGTACGACGACCTCGCGTTCTTCGTGCACGACGCCGGCGTCGTGAAGCTGTCGTCGGTTCCCGCCGGGGTCGCGGGCAACGGCGCGGTCGCCCCGCTCAAGTGGCTCGACCGGTATCGCTCGCAGCCCCGGAACGAGCATCGCTTCGAGACGGTCGGCTACGGCCTCGAGCGGGTGCAGGGCAAGAAGGAGTTTGGTGGCGACACGCGGATGCAGTCGCACCCGAAGCTCAATAGCCTCAACGGCCAGCCGCCGGACACGTACATGGTGATCTCGAACAACTCGGCCACCGGCGGGACCTGCTTCGGGGACTCCGGCGGGCCGACGTTCGACAACACGAGCTCGAACCTCGTCGTCGCCGTGACGTCGTTTGGCCAGAGCCCCAACTGCGGCGGCATCGGCGGCGCGTACCGGCTCGACCAGCCCGACGACCTGCAGTTCCTCGCCGGGTTCGGCGTCACGCCGACGTCATAGCTCTCCCGGCGAACGATCGGAGCGGCCCCGGAAGATCCGGGGCCGCTCTGCGTCCGGGCCGCTCCTCTGCGCGTCCCGGGCCTGCGACCGTCGCCACGGGGCGTCCGTCGAGTCTGGCACCCTGAGGGAAGATGGCAGCACGTCCTCCGACCGGCGACGTCCCGCGCCGGCTTCCGCTCTCGCACCGCCGCGCATTCGTCGGGCGCCACACGCGACTGCGGCCGGTGGGGGGCGTGGCCGGTGTCCGCCTCCACCTCGCGGACGAAGCGGGTCCGGTCTGGCGGGCGACGGAAGTCGCGCAGGGGATCGCCAGCGCGCCCATTCCGTTCTGGGCATTTGCATGGTCCGGCGGCCTGGCGATCGCGCGCTACCTGCAGGAGCACCCGGACGAGGTGGCCGGCAAGGACGTCGTCGACTTCGCGACCGGGTCCGGGTTGTGCGCGATCGTGGCGATGCGCCAGGGCGCCGCACGCGCAACCGGCATCGACGTCGACCCGTTCGCCGAGGTCGCGGTGGCGCTCAATGCCCGCGCGAACGGCGTGCGGGTCGGGTTCGTCGGGCGGGACGTCCTCGACGACGATCCGCCCGGGTCCGACGTGCTTCTCGCCGGCGACACGTGGTACGAGGGTCCATTCGCGGAGCGCGTCCTGCCCTGGCTCCGGAGGGCGGCGGCCGCCGGCATGCGGGTCCTCGTCGGCGACCCGGGTCGTCGCTACCTGCCCGCGGACGGCCTGGTCACGCTGGCGACGTACGACGTGCACACGACGACGGAGCTCGAGGATCGAGGCGTGGTGCAGGCGCGGGTCTTCACCCTGGTGGACGCACCTTCACGCTGACGCGGCCGATGTCCGCGAGGGTCAGGTGAGGCCGCGGGCGTCAAGGACTCGGCCCCATCGGAACACCCGAACGGCGACGAGCACCCCGAAGGCCGCGAGCACGAGGATCGCCGCCGCCGCGACCGAGGCGTCGAGATGGCCGCCCTGGAACTCGCCGTAGACCACCAGCGGCAGCGTCTGGGTGCGACCCTCGACGTTCCCGGCGAACATGATCGTCGCTCCGAATTCGCCGAGGGAGCGAGCCCACGTCATCACGAGGCCGGCGGCAAGCGCAGCGCTCGCGAGCGGGAGCGTGATCGAACGGAACAGCTCCCGTTCCGAGGCTCCGTCCACCCGCGCCGCATCCTCGACGTCGCGATCGACCCCGGCGATCCCGGTTCTCGCCGACCGGATGAAGAAGGGCGCCGAGACGAACGTCTGGGCAAGGATCACCGCGATCGTCGTGAACGGGATCGAGATCCCCACGAGGTCGAACGGCTCGGCGAGCAGGCCCCGCCGGCCGAACACGAAAAGGAGGGCAAGGCCCGCGACCGACGGCGGAAGAACGATCGGGAGATCGACGATCGCCTCGAGCCAGCCCTTGCCGCGGAAGGATCGACGGGCAAGGACGTAGGCGAGTGGCAGGCCGAGCGTCACCGTGACGACCAGGCTGACGGCCGTGGTCAGCAGACTCAGCCCGAGCGCGTCCAGGACCACCGGCGAGGCGATCGCGTTGACGAGCGAGCCATCGAGGACCGCCCGGACGACCAGTGCGAGGACCGGCAGTCCAAGGAAGAGGGCGAAGAGCGCCGCGAGCGCGCGGACCGAGCGATCGCCCCAGCCGCTTGATCGCCACGGGCTCGACCTTGAGCGGTCGACCGCAGCCGGTGCCCCGCTCGGCTGTTCGATCACGACGGCGGCAGGAACCCGAACGTGCCCAGGATCGCCTGGCCGTCCGGTCCGACGAGCCACGTGAGGAAGGCCGAACCGGCCGCCGAGTTCTTCGATGCCTTGACGACGACGCCGGCGTAGGTGGCGAGGACATTCGCCGACTCGGGCACGCCGACGGTGGAGCCCTTGGTCGAGGCCTTGGCATCGGTGACGTAGACGATCCCCGCGTCACCCTCGCCGAGCTCGATCTTGGCGACGACCGCGCCCACGTTGTCCTCCTTCGTCGCGATGTTTGCGGCATAGGCGGCGGCGAAGTTGGCGGGATAGCCAGCTTCCTTCGCAAGGTTCGCGACCAGCTCCCGAGCGTACTTCGTGATCGGCACGGAATCGCCGGCAGCGATCACCTTGACCCCGGGCCTGGCGAGGTCGGCAGGCGTCCGGATCCCGGCCGGGTTGGCCGCCGGCACGATGACGGTCAGCTTGTTGCCCGCGAAGGGCACGGTCGCACCGTCGACGAGGCCATTGTCGAGGAGCTTCTTCGGGTTCGTCGTGTCGGCCGAAAGGAAGACGTCGGCCGGCGCGCCCTGCTCGATCTGCGTCTCCAGCGCGGCCGAAGATTCCGTCGAGATCGTCAGCTTGGTCCCGGGGTTGGCAGCCTCATACGCGGGCGCGACCTTGGCAAGCACGCCAATCAGCGAGGCCGCGCCGTAGATCATGAGACCGACGGGCGTTGTCGACGCGGGCGAGCTGGACGATGCGGCCACGACGGACGGGGCCGGGCTGCCGGGCGCCGGCGACGCGTCACCCGGGCATGCCGCAACGACGAGGACGACGGCCGTCAGGGCAGCCAGACGCGCGTTCATCCTCGCGAATTCTTCGACGAGGAGATCTCGACGACGACGTTCGTTGCCTTGACGACGCACACCGCTTCGTCGCCGACCTTGAGGTCGAGGTCGTCGATGGCTTCCGCAGTCATGAGGCTGACCATCCGATGCGGGCCCGCGATGACCTCCACGACGGCCGCCACGGCGTCGCGCTCGATCCTGGTGACGATCCCCGGGAACCGGTTGCGCGCCGACTGGGCCACGATGGGCCGATCGGTCGAGGCCTTCCGGCGCTCGTCGAGCAGGCGCGAGACCTCATGGATGTCGACCAGGCGCTGGCCGCCGTCGGACCTCTCCATCCGGAGTCGTCCCTGCGTCTCCCAGCGCCGCAGCGTCTCGACCGATACCTGGAGCATCTCGGCCGCCTGGCCGACGCGGAGACGTGCGGCCGTCGTTTCACTGGGATCGGTCATACCGATGAGTATCGGGGATAGATGAGCTACATGTCTAGAAGTCGTGAGATTGCCACGAGGTACTGGCGTCGACCTCGTAACGATGGCCGTTGGTCTCTCGCAACGTGGACGCCGTGGTCGTCGTTGTGGCCATCCTCGTCGCCGACCTCTACGATCGACCGGGTGGCGTCGCTCGACGCCCGGACGTCCGAGCTCGGCGGATCGATGAACCAGTCTCCATCGGCGAACGGTTCCCCCGATGACCAGCGTCCCCCGACGGCGGCCGCTGGCGTCGATGCGTCACCGGTCGGTCGGCGCGATGACCTCGAAGTGGAAGCGTTCATCGTGGCGGCGTTCGAGGCGCATCACGCGGAGGTGTTCGCCTTCCTCGCTCGCTCGGCGCGGGATCGCGCCCTCGCCGAGGACCTGTTGCGGGAGACCTACATCGGTCTGAGGGCGGGCGCCGGCAACCAGCCCCAGCCGGCTCAGGTCCGTGGGCTGCTCTACCGGATTGCCGCGAACCTCGTCATCCAGCGATCGCGCCCGCAGACGTCGGCACGGCGCTGGCCCGGCCGGCACCGGCGTCGGGAGCGCGGCGGGATCGTCGCGCCCTCGGCTGAGGCTCGGGGCCTGCTGATGGAACCGAGGACGGATATCGAGCGGGCCCTCGACGGGCTCAGCGTCGACGGTCGTGTCGCGCTGCTCCTGTCCGGCGAGGGGTTCGCGGGCGATGAGATCGCGGCCGCGATCGCCCGCTCCGGCTCGGCGACGCGCAGCCTGCTCTGCCTCGCCCGGGCACGCGTTCGCATCCGGCGCGACCTGTTCGCGGCCGAGGGTCGATGAACATCCACGAAGGGTTCCTGGATCTCGCATCAGCGGCGATTGATTTCGAGCTCGACGAGTACGAGCGGGCGGAGCTCGATCGCCACCTCGCCGGATGCGACGACTGCCGGCGAACCACCGCCGCGTTCCGCGACGATGCCGTCGCGATCGCCTCCGGGCCCCGACCGCGCCTGCCCGCAGACCGGTCGGTCGCGATCCTCGACCACACGCTGCGGCCGCCGAAGGCCTCACCAGGGACGGGCCGCCTTGCCGTCGTGGCCGTC
>DASUPH010000323.1:0-9539 GCA_036276275.1 Candidatus Limnocylindrales bacterium | reverse complement strand
CCGGTCGGTCCCGGTCCGCGATCGCACCGCATCCTGAAAAGTGACGGCAAGAGTGACGGTCTGGCGACACTTCGCAATTCGCGCCGGTGGTATCACACGATCTGCCGGGGGAAACGGCGACCAAAAGGGGAGCCCACCTGTACCGCGCGCCGGGGCCTGGCAGTAGCGCGCCGTGGAGGGTCTGTTCAATGAGAGTCTCCGTAGCGCCGCGCGCGCCGAGCGGGAGACACGTGCGTCGCCGCCTTGGTTCCGCGCTGATGGCGGCTGCCATGGTCGGCACCGCCCTCGCCGCACCCGTCGCGGCGGCTCCGCAGTCCAGGACCGTCGACCGGACGATCACGGTCGGGCCAACCGACCTCGGTGGCACCATCTATCACGTCACGGGCGTCATCAGTGGCGACATCACCGTCACGGCTGAGGCGACCCTGACCCAGCCCATACGTGAAACGCTCGCCTACGACGACGCCTTCCTCCGGCAGGGACAAACCCTGGGCGTGGGCCGCAGCGTGGCCACGAACGGCCCCGGCAATCTCCACGTCACCTGGCACGTCGTGACGGACCTCCCGGTCATTGCCGGGACATTCGACACGTCGGCGAACAAGGCATGCACACTCAGCTTCACCTCACCCGTCCCGTGCGGTGCGGAGTCGACCGGCTTCGAGCTGATCCCGAACCCGCTCAACCTCCTCCAGCCATACGCGGACCTCGTCCTCCAGGCCGACGTCAAGGTGACACCCGATGACGCCACGGTCGACTCAACGGAGCTCGCCGGCGTCGTGACGATCGGCGGCCCGGAGAGCCAGAACGAGCCCGGGACCCAGGACGTCGAGATCCCCTGCACGACGGGCGCCGGCGACATCCTGTCGCTCAGCGACGCCGATTACAGCCTGGCCACCCACATCAACTCGAAGAACGGCCCGGCGATCGATGCCGGGACCTGGGTGGGCGTTCCACCCTTCGTCACCAAGCTGTCCCTCGGCCAGCTGAACCTCGGACCGCAGCATGCCGAGTCGTTCACCGAGAACATCGCGGATCCGACGGTCAAGGTCACGGCGCTCGGCCCGATTGCCGCCAACAACATCGCGCCCCACGCGAGCGCCGGTGGGCCGTACGTCGGCAAGCTCGAGGGCGTCCCCGTCCAGTTCGACGGCAGCGGCACCACCTCCATCTGCGGCTTCGACAGCCTGACCCTGCGCTGGGACTTCTCGGACGGCGGCGTCGCCTTCGGCACGCATCCTTTCCACACGTTCGCGGACAACGGCGTCTTCAGCGGCCTGCTGACGGCGACCGACCCGACCGGCCTCAGCAACTCCAAGGCGTTCTCGGTCACGGTCGGGAACCAGAACCCGGTGGTCGATGCCGGGCCAGACACCACGGCCGATTGGGGCCGCCTGGTTGCCTTCAACGGCCAAGCGACCGACCCAGGCGCGGGTGACCAGTCGACGCTTCAGTACACGTGGGACTTTGGCGACGGCACGCCGACCGCGTCCGGTGGCTCCGGTTCGGGCGTCTTCCACGCCTACGCCTCGCCCGGTCCCGGTCTCGGCGGCTCGTACGTGGCCACCATGACCGTCACCGACAAGGACGGCGGCAGCAGCTCGGACACCCGAACGGTGTTCGTGACCAAGCGCGACGTCACTGCGGCGTACCTCGGGCCGACTGCTGCGATCTACGACACGGGGACGTCGTTCTCCGGGTCCCTCGTCGATGAGTACGGCCAGAACGTTGGCGGGCGAACGATCCGGTTCTCCGTCGGTGGAGCCGGCCAGGCGATGTCGGCGACGAACTCGTCGGGGATCGCGACGGCGTCCTGGACGCCGACCCAGGATGCGGCGTCTTATCCCACTGACGCGACCTTCCTTGGCGACTCGCTGTACAACGCCGACTCGGACGCCGGCAACGTGGCAATCGCCAGGAAGGGCACCTCGGTGACCTACACCGGCGCCCTGAACGGCGGCCCGAACAAGACGGTCGGCCTGTCGGCGATCCTCGCCGACGCGACCGGGACCCGGCTCGCCGGACGGACCATCGTGTTCGTCCTGGGTGCGCAGACGAAGTCGGCCGTCACCGATGGCAACGGCGTCGCCACGACCACGCTCCAGCTCAACCAGAAGAACGCCATCTACCCGCTGACCGCGACGTTCGCCCCGGCCGGCGGCGATGTCCCGCACTACCTCGGGAGCAGCGACGCCAAGTCGTTCAACCTCCAGAAGAAGTAACCCGGGGCGGAGCCCTGGCCCGGCACCGCCGGGTCCGAGACAGGCCGGCCCGGCATCGCCGGGCCGGCCTGCTACCGTCCTCCACCAGATGTTCATCCTGTACGCCGTCGTCGCGGGGCTGCTGGTCGGGCTCCTGCTCGGTGGCCGCCTCGAATCGATCGCCGAGACGCGCTTCCGATGGGGCTGGCTCGCCATCCTCGCCCTGGCGATCCAGCTCGTCCTGTTCTCGCCGCTCGGGGGCGATCGCCTCGGCGACGCCGGCCGCTGGGTCTACGTCGGCTCGACCGCCCTTGTCATCGTCGTCGTGCTCGTCAACCTCCGGCTTGCCGGCCTTCCGATCGTGCTCGTCGGTGCGCTCTCGAACCTGGCCGCGATCGTCGCCAACGGTGGCTCGATGCCGGCCAGCCCGGGGGCCCTGGCCGCGATCGGCGGCGCCGTCCACGGCGGCCCGACGAACAGCGTCGTCGTCGACCACCCCGCGCTCGAGCCGTTGACCGACATCTTCGCCATGCCCGCCTGGGTTCCGCTGGCCAACATCTTCAGCATCGGCGACCTCCTGATCGGGATCGGCGTGGGGATCGCGATCGCGGCCGCGATGCAACCGCATTTCGGCCGGCGAACGTGAACGGTGCGGTCCGGGTGGTTGCGCGATCATCGAGCGGCTCGTAGACTGCGCGGACCGCCCGGGTCGGCTGGGCCATCCTGTGGAGACCGCATTGGGTCTGTTCGATCGCCAGAATCGCCGCCACGTCGCGATTGCCGTGACGCGTGACGGCCGGCGTGTCCAGATCCCGCTGAATGACTCCGGTCTCGACGACGTATCGCTCCTCGGTCTCCTTCGCTCGCTTCTCGCCGGTCTTGACGGCCTTCTCGGCCTCCTCATTACCGGCTCCCGGCGGGAGAACGGAGGAACGCGGAGGGACGGGCGCTAGGCGCATCGAACCACCGAAGACCGAAGGGACCCTCGCCGGGCGGCGAGGGTTTTTTGTTGTCACGAAGTCACGAGGGCAGGCAGGGACCGATGACGATGACGAAGGGGCAGGCGGCGAGACCGCCAGGTCCGACCGGGACGCGGCCGGAACGGCGGACCCACATTCCCGGTGACGGGACGGCCCACGCGGCCGCGGTCGAGCGTGCTCGCCGGGCGATGCTCGACGACGCCCGGCCGCGGCATCGGACCCGGATCGGGGCCGACGTCGTCTGCGAGGCACTCCTCCTCCAGGGCGTCGACGTCTTCTTCAGCTATCCCGGCGGCGTGATCCTGCCCCTCTACGACGTCCTCGGCGACTACCCCCAGATGCGCCACATCCTCGTCCGCCACGAACAGGGCGGCGCCCACGCCGCCGACGGCTACGCCCGCGTCACCGGGGAGGTCGGCGTCTGCATGGGCACGTCCGGGCCGGGCGCGACGAACCTCGTGACCGGGATCGGGACCGCCCTCCTCGACTCGGTCCCGATGGTCGCGATCACGGGCAACGTCCCGTCGGCCCTGATCGGCAAGGACGCCTTCCAGGAGATCGACATCAACGGCATCACCTTGCCGATGACGAAGCACAACTATCTCGTCCGCGATGCCGACGACCTGCCGCGCGTGCTGGCCGAGGCGTTCCACATCGCCCGGACCGGCCGTCCAGGCCCGGTCCACGTCGACATCACGAAGGACGCCCTCCAGCAGGAGACGAGCGCGCCGCACCCCACTCACGACGAGGTCGTCGCGGGGCTGCCCGGCTTCCGCCCGAACATGGACGCCAACGGCCGCCAGCTGAAGCTCGCGGCGACCGAGATCGCGAACGCGAAGCGGCCGGTCATCCTGGCCGGCCATGGTGTCCTCCACGCCCAGGCCTGGGACGAGCTGGTCGCCTTCGCGCAGAAGGCCCAGATCCCGGTCGCCCATACGCTTCTCGGGATCGGCGCGATCGACGAGACCCATCCGCTGAGCTACGGCTTCATGGGGATGCACGGCTGGAAGCACGTCAACCGGGCCATCCAGTCGGCTGACCTGCTGTTCGCGATCGGGATGCGGTTCGACGACCGGGTCACCGGCAACGTCCGGACCTATGCGCCCTATGCCCGCATCGTCCATGTCGACATCGATCCGGCCGAGATCGGCAAGAACGTCGCCGTCGAGGTTCCGATCGTCGGCGACGCGAAGCGGGTCCTGGCGGCCCTCCTCCCGATGATCGAGACCGTGGACCCGGCGACGCGGGCCGGCTATCTCGCCGAGCTGGCCGAGTGGCGGAAGGACTCGGAGGGCTCGTCGTGGCACGGCTCGGGCGCGTGGCGCGACGGACTCCTGTCGGCCGACTACGTGATCGAGCGGATCGGCGAGCTGACGAACCATGCCGCCACCTATGTCGCCGACGTCGGCCAGAACCAGATGTGGCTCGCCCGGTACGCCGGCTTCCGCAAGCCGAACACCCACGTCAGCTCGGGTGGCCTCGGGACGATGGGTTTCAGCGTCCCGGCGGCGATGGGCGCGGCGCTCGGGGCACCCGAACGCGAGACCTGGGCCATCACCGGCGACGGCGGTTTCCAGATGACGTCCCAGGAGCTCATGACCCTGGTGGCCGACAAGATCCCGGTGAAGATCGCCCTCCTCGACAACAAGAAGCTCGGGATGATCCGCCAGTGGCAGGAGATCATCTACGGCGGCAACTACCACTCCGCCCACCTGCCCGGGCCTGACTTCGCGAAGCTCGCCGAGGCGTACGGCATCCCGGCCTTCCGGGCGCGGACGCCCGAGGAGGTCGATCCGGCGATCGCGGCCGCCCAGGCTGTCGACGGCGCAGCCCTCGTCTGGTTCGAGATCGCCGAGGAACAGAACGTCTTCCCGATGATGCCGGCCGGCAAGGGCCTGTCCGACCTCATCGAGAAATGGGAGGGGGCGGACGAGTGAGCGAGTCCTCGGGCGGACGGCCTCGCGGAGCTCAGCCTCCGACCTCGGAGAGCGAGCGGCCGCTCCACGCTGACCCGTCCACCAACGGGCGGACGCCCGGTGGCCCGGTGTCGCCGGTGTCCGGGGGTCCGGTCGTCTCGCCGGCCCACGCGTCTCCCCCGGCGCGGGCCCTGCCGGGCGGCGGGGAGACACGCCGCCACACCCTGATCGCGATCGTCCTCGACAAGCCGGGCGTCCTGAACCGCGTCTCGTCGCTGATGCGGGCCCGCAACTTCAACATCGACTCGCTCGCCGTCAGCCACACCGACCAGCCCGACACGAGCCGGATGACGATCACCCTCCACGGCGACGACGTCGCGGTCGAGCAGGCGGCGAAGCAGCTCTACCGCCTGATCGACGTCCTGAAGGTCCAGGACGTCACGGCCGATCCGGTCGTGGCCCAGGAGCTGGCGCTCGTCAAGATCCGGGCAACCGACGGCAACCGGGCCGAGATCCTGAAGCTCGTCGAGCTGTCGAAGGGCCGGGTCGTCGACCTGGCGGGGGAGTCGGTCATCGTGGAGGTGACCGGGCCGGAGAGCGATGTCGACGCGTTCGTCGATCTCGTCCGCACGTACGGGATCAAGGAGCTGGTGCGGACCGGTTCCGTGGTGATGAGCAGGGGATCGAGCTCGATCGAGGAGGCGGTAAAGCGATGATCACGCTGCGGGAGCATCCATCGGGAGCCGAGATGACATCTCCGAAGTGCGAGGCGGAGCTCAACTGTCCGAGCTCCCGCGAGGACTCGCGACCCATCGCCCTGAGGATGGCGGTGAAGCGATGACTGCGCGGATGTACTACGACAATGACGCGGACGCGTCGGCCCTGGCCGGCCAGACGGTCGCGATCATCGGGTACGGCTCGCAGGGCCATGCCCACGCGTTGAACCTCCACGAATCCGGCGTCGACGTCATCGTCGGTCTCCAGCCCGGCTCGAAGAGCCGGCCCCTCGCCGGGGAAGCCGGCCTGCGGGTCGCCAATGTCGCCGACGCCGTGAAGGCCGCCGACGTCGTGATGATCCTCGTCCCCGACACGGGGCAGAAGGCCGTCTACGACGCCGAGATCGCCCCGAACCTCCGCGACGGCCAGCTTCTGATGTTCGCCCACGGCTTCAACATCCACTTCGGACGGATCGACCCGCCCGGCAACGTCGACGTCGGGATGGTCGCCCCGAAGGGGCCGGGCCATCTCCTGCGAAGCGTCTACCAGGCGGGCGGCGGGGTCCCGGCCCTGTTCGCCGTCCACCGTGACGCGAGCGGCACCGCCCGCGCCCGCACGCTCGCCTATGCCCGCGCCCTTGGCAACACCCGCGCGGGCGTCCTCGAGACGACGTTCGCGGAGGAGACGGAGACCGACCTGTTCGGTGAGCAGTCGGTCCTGTGCGGCGGCACGGCCGCCCTCGTGAAGATGGCCTTCGAGACGCTCGTCGAGGCCGGCTACCAGCCCGAGCTCGCCTACTTCGAGACGATGCACGAGCTCAAGCTGATCGTCGACCTGCTGTACCGCGGCGGTCTCAACTTCATGCGCTTCAGCGTCAGCGACACCGCGGAGTACGGCGACTACGTCAGCGGCCCCCGGATCATCGACGACCACGTTCGCGAGACGATGCGACAGGTCCTCACCGAGATTCAGGACGGATCGTTCGCCAAGGCATGGATCGCCGAGAGCGAGGGCGGCCGCCAGGAGTTCGAGCGGCTCCGGGCGCAGGATCGCGACCACCAGATCGAGCAGGTCGGGGCAGAGCTCCGCGGCCAGATGGCCTTCCTCAATCCCGTCGTCGTCCGGGCCGGCGAGGCGCAGGCCGGTGCCGGTGTCGCCGGGGCGGCCTCCGGGTCGAAGCGGTGAGCGGCTCGGCGGTCGCCGCCGGCTCCGTCCGGATCTTCGACACCACCCTCCGCGACGGCGAGCAGGCACCCGGCGCCGGGCTGACCGCGGCGGAGAAGCTCGAGGTCGCCCGCCAGCTCGCGCGCCTCCGGGTCGACGTCATCGAAGCCGGCTTTCCGGCCGCATCGCCCGGCGATTTCGAGGCGGTCCGCCGGATCGCCAAGGAGACGAAGGGCGGGATCGCGGTCGCGGCCCTCGCCCGATGCCGCGACGGCGACCCGCAGCGCGCCGTCGAGGCCATCCGCGTCGCCGAGCGGCCGCATCTCCACGTCTTCATCGCCACGAGCGATATCCACCTCAAGCACAAGCTCAGGATCTCGCGTGACGAGGCTCTGGCCGAAGCGATCCGCTGGGTCAAGTACGGGCGCGAGGCGCTGGGGACGGACGCCGAGATCGAGTTCAGCGCCGAGGACGCCTCGCGGACCGACACCGACTTCCTCCTCCAGGTCTACGAATCGGTCGTCGCGGCCGGCGCATCGACGGTCAACATCCCCGACACCGTCGGGTACGCGATCCCGAGCGAGTTCGGTGCGCTGGTCGGCCGGGTCGTCGACCTCGTCGGTCGGGACGCAACGGTCAGCGTCCACTGCCACAACGACCTCGGATTGGCCACGGCCAACACCCTCGCCGCCGTCCAGGCCGGTGCCCGCCAGGTCGAGGTCACGATCAACGGCCTCGGCGAGCGGGCCGGCAACGCGTCGCTCGAGGAGGTCGTCATGGGCCTCCGGACGCGGCCGACCCAGTTCCCCGATCTCGTCAGCGGCGTCCAGACCGAGCAGATCACCGCGGCGTCGCGGCTGGTCAGCTACCTGACCGGCTTCGCCGTCCAGCCGAACAAGGCCATCGTCGGCGGCAACGCGTTCGCCCACGAATCGGGGATCCACCAGGACGGCGTGATCAAGAACCCGCTGACCTACGAGATCATGACCCCCCAGTCCGTCGGGCTGACCGGCAGCCAGCTGACGATCGGCAAGCTGTCGGGCCGGCGCGGTCTCCAGGGCAAGCTCCGGGAGCTCGGCCACGACGTCGAGGGCGAGGCGCTCGACGCGCTCTACCGCCAGGCGATCGCCCTCGCCGATGCCAAGAAGGAGGTCACCGACGCGGACCTCATGGCCCTCGTCGAGCAGCGTGCCTCGGAGGTCCCCGCGTCGGTCGCGCTCGTCGGCTGGAGCGTGACGTCGTCGCACGGCGGCAATGCCACCGGCAGCGTCACGCTGACGGTCCGGGGCGAGGATCGCTCCGCCGAAGCGACCGGCAACGGACCGGTCGACGCGCTGTACTCCGCCGTCGACCAGGCGCTCCACGGGGTCCTCGGCTGGCACCCGGTCCTGACCCACTGGGAGATCAAGGCGGTCTCGGCCGGCGAGGACGCCCAGGGCCAGGTCCTCGTCCGCTGCCGGCGCTCGTCGGACGAGGGTCCGGGCGCGCTCGTCGTGTCCGGCCACGGGCTATCCACGAACATCATCGAGGCATCGCTCGACGGGTATCTCGTCGCGGTCAACAAGCTCCACGGCGCGGAGATCAACGGGGTCGACGTGGCGTTCGTCGGGCGCCGAACAGCCGAGGAACTGCCTTGACGGGCATCATGCCGCCATGGCATGAACGCGGGGACCAGCACGGTTGGACCGGCGCCAGTCGCGCACGATCACGCGCGCCAGGACGCGACACCATGCGGCTGCGGCATACCGGGTTGCCCGCATGAGCGACGCGGCGCGATACCGGATTGCAACGATCCCGGGGGATGGCGTCGGGCCCGAGGTCGTCGCCGCCGCGCGTCGGGTCGTTGACGCCGCCGGAGCCACCTTTGGCTTCGACGTCGAATGGTCCGAGTACCTCGTCGGTGGCGCAGCCATCGACCGGTACGGGGTGGCGATCCGGCCCGAGGACGTCGAGGCGTGCGGCGCCGCGGACGCGATCCTGCTCGGCGCGGTCGGCGGCCCGAAATGGTCCGACCCGTCGGCGTCGGTCCGGCCGGAGCAGGCGCTCTTCGCGTTGCGCGGCGGTCTCGGCCTGTATGCGAACCTGCGACCCGTCACCGTCCACCCGGCGCTCATCGCGTCGTCGCCGGTCCGGCCCGAGCTCCTCGAGGGCGTCGATCTCCTGATCGTCCGCGAGCTCACCGGCGGCATCTACTTCGGCGAGCGGCGCGAGCCGGCCGGCGCGCCCGGCGATCGGTCCGCCCAGGACACGCTGCCCTATGCCGAGCACGAGATCCGGCGCGTCGTCGAGCTCGCCTTCGAGCTGGCCGCGACTCGCCGCGGTCACGTCACCTCGGTCGACAAGGCCAACGTCCTCGCGACGTCACGCCTCTGGCGGACGGTCGCCAATGAGGTCGGGGCCGATCACCCCGGCGTCCGACTCGACCACCAGCTCGTCGACTCATGCGCGATGCTCCTCGTTCGCCGGCCCGCCGACTTCGACGTCATCGTCACCGAGAACCTCTTCGGCGACATCCTCACCGACCTCACCGCCGTCCTGGGAGGGTCGATCGGGATGCTGCCCTC
>DASUPH010000322.1:0-7870 GCA_036276275.1 Candidatus Limnocylindrales bacterium | reverse complement strand
GGCCAGCTGCATCCGGCCGATCGCGATGCTCTTGTGCGTCTTCGCGTGGGGCCGGAGGGCGATCCCGCGGGCGTCCATCGCGGTCTGCAACCGGGCGATGTTCGCCTCGACGCGGGCGAGATCGACGACGACTCGCGGCGTGTCGAGCCCGGTCGGGAGGGCCGGGAAGGTGAGGTCGGCGGCGGCGGCCGCAACCGGCGCGGACAGCGTCATCGTCGAACCTCCGGGCGGGCAACGATCGGGGTCCGCAACGACCCCAGGCGATCGACGAGGAGGACCACCTCGTCGCCGGGCTGAAGGTAGCGCCCCAGCGTCGAATCCTTGATCTCGAGGAGACAGCCGGTCCCGACCGTCCCCGACCCGAGCAGGTCACCGGGCCGAAGCCGGGCATCGGCCGATGCGCGGGCGACCATCGACCCGAACGAGAACTGGGCATCGGACCATCGCCCGTGCGACGTCTCGACGCCGTTGACCCGGGCGGTCATCGCGAGCTCGGGTCCCGTCGCGTCCGCCGCCCGGCCGGCCATCACCTCGTCCGGCGTGACGAGCCACGGCCCGAACGACGACGCGAAGTCCTTGCCCTTGGCCGGTCCCAGGCGGACCACCGTCTCCTCCCGCTGGAGGTCGCGCGCCGACCAGTCGTTGAAGATCGTGTAGCCGCCGATCGCCTCCTCGCCACGCTCGGCGGGCAGGTCGACGACCGGCGTGTCGATCAACGCGGCAACCTCCAGCTCGTAATCGAGCTCGACCGAGGCGGCCGGCGACCAGACCGGCTCGTCGGGACCGCGGACCTCCGAGACGTTGCCGAAGTAGAAGATCGGCAGCCGGTACCACGGTTCGGGGACCTCACCGCCGCGGCGCTCCCACATCGTCCGGACGTGATCCTCGAAGGCGTAGAAGTCCCGCAGCGAAGGCGGCCGGAGGATCGGCGGCCCGAACGCGAGATCGACCTCGTCGGCCAGGGCGTCGTCATCCTGGTCGCGCGGCTGGAAACCTTCGACGAGGTCACGGAGCGACTCGATCCGGAGGCCGGCCTGGAGGAGGTCGTCGAGGGTCGTGAGGGGCTGCCGATGGAGGCTGCTGTTGTGGGCCAGCCGGGGATCGGCCGCGACCGCCCGCCGCCGCGCGACCTCCAGCTCCAGCCAGCCTGACGGCGATCCGTCACCGACCGCAGCCACAAGCCGCCACGGGGCGCCCACCGGGCCGTGGCGATCGCGGACATGGGCGAGCTTCATGCGCCAGGGCGGCCGTCTGGAGCGGCCGTCGGACGTCGGGTGATCATCGGCCGAGTGTAGGACGCCTACCCCGAATGGTTGGGGTGGGTCCGTCATTCGGGTGATGACAGGGCGCGACGCCGGGTGCCACGGTGGAGGCCCATGACGCCCGATCCCCCCGATCAACGCGATCCGCTGGCCGTATCGCCGGCGGACCCGGCCGCGGCGCGGGCCGAAGAGCCCGGCGAACGACCGGCCGAGGCGCCGGCCCCGACCAAGCCCGAAGACCCACCCGTCGTCGCTGCGCCGATCGCGACGCGACGTCCGGCCGACGACGTCGGCAGCGGGTCCGCGGACGGGTTCGGCATCCTCGTCCCCCTCGTCCGGCTGATCAGCGTCGCGGCGATCGTCGTCGGCGCGATCGAGATCCTCGCCGGCCTGGTCTTCCGCGAGCCACGGGCAATCGCCCTCGGCTCGGTATCCGCGACCTACGGCGTATGGGTCGCCACTCGCCTCGCCGCCCTCGGCGGGCCCCAGCGCGAAGCGACGATCACCCGGATCGCCGCGGCCACCCTGGGTGTCATCGGCCTGGCCGCGACCTTCCAGCCGTCGATCGCGACGGCGATGGCGATCGCGTCGCTCCTGCCGGCCGTCATCGTCACCCCGATCGTCGCGAGCCGGATCGTCCTGCGCCTCCTGATCCTCGGCGGCATCGTCGCGGCCTGGAGCGAGGTCGCCGCGGCGGTCCTCCAGGAACCCAGTCGCCTGCCGGAGCCGGCCCAGGCCGGGATCGCCTTCCTGATCCTGGTCCTCGCCTACGCGTTCCTCGTGATCTTCTTGTGGGAGGTCAGCCGCCGGCTCAAGAACACCGCGACGGACCTCCAGAGTGTCGTGGCGATGTCGGGCGACCTCGCCGAGACGCTCGACCCGCGGCTCGTCGGCGACCGGATCGCCTTCCACATCGCCAGGGCGGTCGGAGCCGACGACTGCGCCCTGAGCTACTGGGATCGCGTCCCGGACCGGGTCGTGACGCTCGGCTACTTCCCGCCCGAACGACGGGACGTCCTCAGTGCCGCGTATGCCCTCGATGACTACCCCGCGACGAAGGCGGTGCTGCTCGAGCAGCGGGCAATCCTCATCGACGTCGCCGATCCGGCGGCCGAGCCGACGGAGGTCGACTACCTCGCGTCGATCGGGCAGCGCTCGATGGCGATGATCCCGCTCGTGGCCGCCGGCCGGACGATCGGCCTGATCGAGGTCACATCGGCCCGACCGACCGCGTTCGGCGCTCGCTCCATCGAGCTCGCGACGATGCTCGCGGGCGAAGCGGCAATGGCCCTCGAGAATGCCCGCCTCTACGACGAGATCCGCCACCAGGCGCTCCACGACGGCCTGACCGAGCTCGCGAACCGGGTCCTGTTCCGGGACCGGGTCGAGCATGCGGTCGAGCGCTGCCGGCGGAACGGCGGTGAGGTCGCGATCCTGTTCATCGACCTCGACGACTTCAAGACCCTCAACGACACGCACGGCCACGCCCGCGGCGATGAGGTCCTGATCGCGGCCGCAGGCCGCGTCTCCGCCGTCCTCCGGCCCTCGGACACGGCGGCTCGGCTCGGCGGCGACGAGTTCGCCGTCCTCATCGAGGACGTCGCCGACGAGGCGGACGCCCTGGCCGTCGCGACGCGCCTCGCCGATGCCCTCCGTCAGCCGTTGCCGATCGGTCACTCCACGGTCCACGTCGCCGCCAGCATCGGTGTCGCGATCGGCGGCTCGGGCGGCGAGACGACCGACGACCTGTTGCGCAATGCCGACGTCGCGATGTACGCGGCCAAGGACTCGTCGCGCGGCGGCGCGGTGATCTTCCGGCCCGCCCTCCGCCAGGTCGCGGCCGAACGGAGTGCCATGGCCGCGCTCCTCCGTGGCGCCCAGGAGCGCGATGAGCTCCGTCTCGACTACCAGCCGATCGTCGATCTCTCGGACGGCTCGATCGTCGGGCTGGAGGCGCTCGTGCGGTGGCAGCCGTCGGACGGGCCGATCCTCATGCCCGGCGACTGGATCGACCTCGCCGAGGAGACCGGCGACATCGTGCCCATCGGCCGCTGGATCCTCCGCGAGGCGTGCCGCCAGGCTCGCGATTGGCAGATCCGGCTCGGCCGGCCCGACCTCCGGATCAGCGTCAACCTGTCGGCCCGGCAGTTCCGCGAGCACGACATCGTGGGCACGGTCCGATCGGTCCTGACCGAGACCGGCGTGCCACCCGGGACGCTCATCCTCGAGATCACCGAGAGCGGGTTGATGCGCCAGACCCAGTCGACGATCGCCCGACTCGACGCACTGCGGGCGCTCGGCTGCCACCTCGCGATCGACGACTTCGGGACGGGCTACTCGTCGCTGAGCTATCTCGAGCGCTTCCCGATCGACATCCTGAAGATCGACCGGTCGTTCGTGTCGGATGGCCGGACCGGCGGATCGGCAATCGCCCGGGCGATCATCGACCTCGGCCGGACGCTGAACCTCGAGGTCATCGCCGAAGGGATCGAGCAGTCCGACCAGGCCCGCTGGCTCGTGGAGATGGGCTGCCGCTTCGGTCAGGGCTACCTGTTCGCCCGGCCGGTCGGGGCGGCCGCGGTCGAGGCGCTCCTGGCCGAGGGCGCCGGGCTCGGCCGCGCGATCGACGGCGCCGGCGAGGGCGGGGCCGGCGGCGTCGGCGCGAACGTTCCAGCCGCAACCGGGGCAAAGCGTCTCCGGCTCGTCAGCGGGGAGTAGCCGCGCGCTTCCTGCCAAAAGCTCGCGACAGGAGCGCCATCGCGCCCCGCGGCCTCATTCAGCACGAATCCAGGGCGCCTTCCTGTCAGATGTCGGCCACCAAGCCCAACAGCCAGAAGCTTGGGCCTCAGTCGCCGGCTGACGCCCCCCGGGCAACGTCATTTGGCAAGCGGCAAGGGCCAAAGCACCGGCGACCCTGCTTGACAAGCCCTCCGTGAACCCCGGACGACGGCGCCGATGCTCGCCACAAAATCACCTGGCAGGAAGCCGGTAGGTCCCGTCAGAACGGCTTGAGGACCATCAGCCAGAGGATGATCAACAGGCCGCCGGTCCCGATCGCCGACAGCAGCGCCACCGGCGTCCTGGCAACGATCGCCTGGAGCTCCTCATCCGGGACCGGGGGCGGGTCCGGGTCGGTCTTCTTCGTCTGCATCGTGCGCTGGCCGAGGGCGTTCCGCACCTTCCCGAAGAACGGTGTCGCGATGACATACATCAGGATCGTGATCGCCACGAGCAGGCCGAGGGCCAGCCAGATCCAGCCGAAGCGGAACCAGTCGCCGACGATCCCGGCCCAGATCCCGCCGACCAGGAGCATCAGCAGCCCGACGTACAGCCCACTGAGGCTTGCCGACGACAGGTCGAGCAGGGCGCCGATCCTGGCCCGGTCGCGCTCGCGACTGATCCGGAAGGCCATCCAGATCGCGACGCCGTGCGACGCGACGAAGACGAACGCGCCGACGACGTGGAGCAGCACGATCCACTGATACATCCGCCACCCTCCTGGGACGCATCGGCCGGCCCACTCGCCGGCCGCGATCATCGAGTCTACGAGGGGCGGCGGCGCCCGCGTCAGCCCATCGCCGCTCGCAACGCGCGACGGGCATACCACGCGGCGAGCGCGAACAGGAACAGGGCGTTGACCGGGTGCAATGCGGCCATCCACGGAGCGGACGCCCGCATGTTCGGGAGAATCGTCTGGACGATGTACAGGAGGAGCAGGCCGGCGGAGATGCCGACGTCCGCCCGTGGCCGGCGCGCCACGAGCGCGGTCACGAAGACGGCGAACGCGGACAGCCCGATCCACGTGTAGCCGAAGTCGCGATGCGTCGCGAAGTCACCCGAGCCGCCCAGGTTCGCGATCGCCGTTCCGGCAAAGAACACCTGCAGCACGATCGCGGCCACGTATACGACGGCCGCCGCCGCGTGCAGCCGAAGAAGCACCACCGAAGCCCCTCCTCCCGCTACCCGTCCCAACGGTCAACCGGACTGTACGACTCCCGCGGCCGGCTCGAGGCGTGTCCCCGACGATCGAACTAGAGGTTGCCCCGCCGGGCCTGTTCGATCTCGATCGCCTCGAACAGCGACTTGAAGTTGCCGACGCCGAAGCCGCGCGAGCCGTGCCGCTCGATGATCTCGAAAAAGAAGGTCGGACGGTCCTGGATCGGCCGGGTGAAGATCTGGAGCAGGTAGCCCTCCTCGTCACGGTCGGCCTCGATGCCCAGCTCCTCGAGCGTCTCGATCGGGACGCCGACGTCGCCGACCCGATCGGCGAGCTGCTCGTAGTAGGCATGAGGCATCCCGAGGAACTCCACACCGAGGCCCCGGAGCGTCCGGACGGTCCCGACGATGTCCTCCGTCCGGAGGGCGACATGCTGCGTCCCGGAGTCGAGGTAATAGTCGAGGAATTCCTGGATCTGGCTCTTCTTCTTGCCCGTCGCGGGCTCGTTGATCGGGAACTTCACCCGGCCGTTGCCGTTGGTCATCACCTTCGACATCAGGGCGCTGTACTCGGTGTGGATGACCTTGTCGTCGTAGTGGATCAGCTGGGCGAAGCCGAAGACGTCGCGGTAGTAGTCGACGAACCGGTTCATGTCGCCGAGCTCGACGTTGCCGACGCAGTGGTCGATCTCGAGGAGGCTCATCCCCGTTGAAGCGGCGGCCGACTTCTTGACCTTGCGATAGCCGGGTGCGAAGACGCCGTGATAGTCGGCCCGGTCGATGAAGCTGTGGCGGACGTCGCCGTACGTGAAGACGGCCGAACGCCGGAGCTTCCCGTCCTCGCCGCCGTCGAGCTCGACCGGTTCGATCGCCGGGCGGGCGCCGCGCTTCGTCGTCTCGGCGAACGACGAGTAGGCATCGTCGACGAGGAACGCGATGTCCTTCACCCCGTCGCCGTGGCGATGGACATGCTCGGCGATCTCACCCTCGGGTGACAGCGCGCCGGTCAGGACGATCGTGATGTCGTTCTGGCGCATGACGTAGCTCGCCCGATCGCGAACGCCCGTCTCGAGACCGGCGTAGGCCACCGGGCTGAAGCCCCACAGCGCCCGGAAGTAGTGGGCCGCCTGGCGGGCGTTCCCGACCCAGAACTCGACATGGTCGATGGCCTTGAGGGGCAGGAAGTCCTGGGCCTCGGCGTAGGCGTTCTTGTTGACGATGGCGCCCGCCTGGTTGGCCGCGCCACGCGAGATCGTGTCGGTCATGCATCCGTCTCCGTGCGGTCCCGCGGGAGGCTCGGCCGTTCGCCGGACACGAGCCGCGGCAGGAGCGGCGTCCCGGCCCGAGCCGGGCCCGGCCTTCCGGCCGGGCTGGTGTGGCCACCCATGCTACGCCGACCGTGCGAGACTGCGCGGATGAACGAGCTTGCCGGCCGGCTCCGCGACGCCGGCTCCGAGATGCTGGCCCTCCGCGGCCCGCTCGTCGCGGGTGAACCCTGGCCGCTCAGCGCCGCGTACGGCACCGAGCCGGAGGCCGACTGGGGCCCACGTGAGGTCCTTGCCCACGTCAACGAGATGCTCCCGTACTGGGCGACCGAGCTCCGGCGCATCGTCGCCGGGGACCCGGCGGCCGCGACGCCGTTCGGGCGGATCTCCACGGATCCGGCTCGACTCGGCAGGATCGCCGCCGATCGAGAGCTGGCCGTGGGTGACCTCCTCGACCGGATCGCCGCCGGCCTGGCGACCGTCGAGGACACCCTGGCCGGCCTCATGCCGGCGGATCTCGAGCGTCGCGGTGTCCACACGGCCCGCGGCGAGATGACGGTCGACGGGGCGGCCGATCGGTTCCTGGTGAGCCATCTCGCCGAGCATGTGGAGCAGCTCCGGGCGATCCTGGCTCGAGGTCCAGCGACGGCCTGAGGGTCCGCGACCGGCACCGTTTACGTGCCGGAACGCACCGCCCATCCGACCGCGGCGACGACCTCGCCCGATCGAAATGTCCATCTGGCCCACCGTGGCCCAGTACTCATGGCCTATTCCCGGGATGCGTTCGACGCCGTACGTTCCGCTTCAGCCCCACCTCCTTGGTAGGCACTCCCGGAGGCCCATACGTGAAGCTCCTCAAGTTCCAGGCGTTCCGCGTCCTGCTGATCCTCTCGGCACTCGCCAGCTCGGCGCTCGTTCTCCAGGCCGGCCAGCGCTGGATCGACTGACCCCACGATCGGACTCATCCGGCGGGCGCTCGCCCGCCACGTCTTCTCGAAGGAGTCGCCCGTGCCCATCGGGCGGCTCTTTTGATTCCCGCCTGATCAGCCTGGCGGCGCGGAGGCCGACGGCGGCGACGGCCGCGTGTCGCGACCTTCGCGGAGAATGCTCCGCAGGACGAACGCGACGTTGGCCGGGCGCTCGGCCAGGCGGCGCATGAAGTACGGGTACCACTGCGTCCCGAACGGGACGTAGACCCGGACGCCGTAACCGGCCCGGACGAGCCGCTCCTGGAGGTCCCGTCGGACCCCGTAGAGCATCTGGAACTCGAAGCGATCCGGATCGATGCGGTTGGCTCTGACGAACTCGACCGCCCGCCCGATCAGCCGTTCGTCGTGCGTCGCGATCGCCGGAAATGTCGCGTCGCGGAGAAGCCTCTCCATGAGCGTGCCGTAGGCCGCGTCCACG
>DASUPH010000321.1:0-8750 GCA_036276275.1 Candidatus Limnocylindrales bacterium | reverse complement strand
CCGGAACACCGTCTCGCTCGAGCAGCCGATCGGCGAGGAGAACGACACGGAGCTCGGCGACCTGCTCGAGGACGCGGATGCGGTGTCACCGCTCGAGGCGGTCTCCGAAACGATGCTCCGCGAGCAGGTGGAGCGTGTGCTCGACAGCCTCGATGGCCGCGAGCAGCGCGTCATCCGGCTCCGGTTCGGACTGGACGATGGGCGGCCCCGGACGCTCGAGGAGGTCGGCAAGGAGTTCGGGCTTACGCGAGAGCGGATCCGCCAGATCGAGTCGCTCGCGCTGCGCAAGCTGCGTCACCCGTCGCGGAGCCGCAAGCTCCGGGAGTTCGCGACGACCTGATCGTCGGCAGCACCTCTGCAACACGACGCCGATTCCGGGCCGGACAACGACCGTGGGCCGCCCTTGTTACTGGACGCCCTCGAACGGGTGGTCGGGACGGAGCGGCAGCTCGGCTTTGATCGCCAGGCTGAACGCGGTCCTCGGGAGCCAGCGAGGCGCGACGATCATCGCCCGCAGCGGGCCGTTCGGGTCGAACGAGGCGATCACGACGTTACCCCGGCCGCGCAGCTCCCAGCGGACGGCCTCGAACAGGTGGCGACCGACCGCCTCGGCACCCGGCGCGAACCAGGCCCGCTCGAGGGCGATCCGCTCGAGCTGACGACTCTTCGGGATGATGCCGACGAAGGTGTTCACCACCCGGATCGGGAGCGGCATCGCGTCGACATGGAGGGTCGAGATCTCGCCGATCACCGTGACGCCGACGCCCGCCAGGAGATTGCCTGACCGGTCTTCCGCGAGCCACAGCTCGTGGATCGGGGTGGCGACCGGAGTCCGCTCGAGCCACGCCGCGAGCCGGTCGGCATCGGAGGGGACCCACAGGTCGAAATCCGTTCGGGACGCGGCGTGCCGATCGCCGAACTCGGCAAGGTCGTCGACCCGAGCCGGCCGAACCCTTACCCCGTCGATCGACGCCGGCGGCCGTGACCGCATCTTGACCGCGATCGACGACATCGGCGGACTCACCTGCGTCGCCCAGCGCGACGCCGCCCGGAACGAGCCCTCGTTGCTCTTCTGGATCGTCGCGATCAGGAAGCCAGCGGCGCCGATCCACTCCCGCACCGCGGCGATCCGCCACGCGATGATGGCGCTGGCGACGCCCTGGCGGCGGACGTCCGGATGAACACCGAGCGAGTGGAGCAGCGCATAGGGCCGCAGCTCGCCCCGGATCACCGCCTCGTCCTGCGACCACATCCCGAGCGCGACGACCGCTCCGGTCTCGGTCCGTTCGACGACGACACCGGTGTCGTCGCCCATGTAGGTCAGGGCGCGGTACGGGTCGATCCGGTGCTCGGAGCGGAAGCGGATCGCGCCCGTGTCCGCGCTGGCGGCGAAGAGCGCGGCGATCGCCGGACCATCAGAGGGCTCGAGCGGACGGAGCCGGAGACCGTCGGGCAGTGGGCCGCTCATTCCGCCGGTCGAGGCGGTGCAACAGCCGCCAGGTCCCGGACGACCTCGACGTTCGGCAGGGTCAGGAGGATCGACGGCGGCGCGATCACCTTCCAGCTCCGGCTGCCGCCGCCGAGGACGATCCGTTGGCGCTCCATGACCGCGCCGTCGACCCAGAGTGGCAGGCCGTCCGGCAGCCCGAACGCGGTCACGCCGCCGATCGCCATGCCCGTCAGTACGCGGGTCTCGTCCGGCGACGCGAAGGATGCCTTGCGCGTACCGAGGCGCTGCTTGACGGCGCGGTTCACGTCGAGCCGATGGGTCGCGAGGACGACGCACGCGGCGTAGACCGGCGGATCCGACTTGCCGACGACGACGATCGTGTTCGCCGAGTCCTCGAGCGCGAACCCGTAGGCAGCGCAGAAGGCGGCCGTGTCGGCGAGTGCCGGATCGCAGGCGAACAGCTCGAACTCGCCGCGCCCGGCGAGAGCCGTCTCGAGGGCCATCCGGTCCGGGTCCGTCGCGTTCACCGGCCAACCGTAGCCGAGTCGGCCGGCGTCGTCCGAGCCTGCGGTGGCAGCCGGGCGACGAGGATCGCCGCAATCAGACCGCCCGTCATGCCGAGGGCGAGATCCAGGAGCGTATCGGCATAGGCGGTCGTCGCCTCGGGCGAGTTCGGCACGAACGTCACGTACTCGGCGAACTCCCAGAGCGCCGCCGTCGTGACCGCCCAGCAGAACGCAAGCGCGACGCGCGTCGACGGCGTCCACGTCCCGTGCCGCAGCAGCAACCCGATGGCCGCCGTGTGGAGGGCCCAGTTCACGAGGTGGTTGAGGTCGTCCCACCACTCGATCGTGTCGTAGAGATTCAGCGCGTTGCCGGCGACGTCGATCAGGAACGGCAGGCCGAGGAGGATGTCGGCGGCGACCGGAAACGGTATCCGCCGTCGGGCCAGCAGCCACCACAGGATCGGCGCCGCGAGCAGCGCCGCCGGATAGGCGACGGCGCGACCGGTGAACGCCTTGCCCTGGAACTGCGGCAGGTCCGGGCTGAGCACCGCCCAGGCGAGCAGGGCGACGGTCGCGACCTTCACGGCGACGTCGATCGCGACGAGATCCCGTCGAATGCGCACGATCCCTCCGGCCGTCCTCCGACGGCCGGAGCCTACATCAGTCGACCCCGATCACCCGCATCGATCCGACCCCGCCCTGGAGGTCGATGTCGGCCCGGTTCGCCGCGGTCGCGTAGTCCGGCGACTCGAAGCCGGACGCGGAGCGCGGGAACCGCGTTTCGTCGACCTGGCTGGTGCCGAGCGCCATCCGGCTCCGGATCCGGGCGGCCACGCCGGTCGGGACCTCGAGGACGAGCGATGCGGCCCCGGTTTCCGCTCGGACCGTAGTCGCGCCGGCCGCTCGCGGGAGGCGGATCTGCGTTTCGCTCGCGCCCGTGTGCAGCTCGAGTGATCGAATGCGCAGGGCCGACAGATCGAGTCGGCCACGGGCAGCGCCCGTGTCCAGGCGCAGGTCGAGCGGGACCTCGGCCGAGAGGCCGACCGTCCAATCCGAGCGGCGGTCGAGCCACGGCAGGCCGTAGCTCGTGTCCTGCTCGAGCTCGACCCGGGCCGGCCCGAGTTGCCGCTCGACGACGCCGCCGAGGAAGCGCCCGTCGACCAGGTTCCCGGGGGCAGCCGGACCGATGGCCAGTTCCCCCGCTCCGAACCGGATCCGGACCGCTGCGTCGGCGGCGCTGCCGAGCGGGATGACGAGGGTTTCGATCGGGCCGCGCCCGAACGGCACCACGGCGCCGATCAGGAACCAGGCGCCCAGCCCGACGAGGACCCACGGCCAGTACTCGGCGATCAGATCCAATGGCTCACGCCCGAGAGCGCCGGTCGTGCTCATGAGGAGGACGACACCGATCCCGATCCACAGGACCGGCCACGTGAGCCCCCACACCCCGGCGACTCCCCGAATCCCGCCGGCGACGGCCGAGATCAGCGTCGCGACGCCGACGAGGATGACGAACAGGGGCCATGCCTCACTCCAGTCGAGGCCGAGCGCCTGTCGAAGGAGGAAGACGCTGCCGAGCCCGATCAGCCACGCCCCGGCGACGAGCGGTCCGCTCCTGGTCGTGGTCATGAGCCGGCGCCGCCGGCCCCGATGGTGCCGCCTTCACCGGGCCCATGGGATCGCGGCCGAACGGCCAGGGCGAGCACGAGGATTCCGAATCCGACGAGCGCCAGCGGCCAGAACCAATCCCAGTCGATCGTGGGCAGGTATTCGCGGACGAGGAACCAGGTGCCGAGCAGGACGAAGAGGACGCCGACGATGATCCCGCCCGAGTGGTCGTTCCCGCGCGCAGCACGTCGCGCGACGCGAGCCTCGCGCCGGGCGGCCCGGGCCTCCGCGCGTGCCTCGTTGCGACGCTGCTGCCAGTCCACCGCGGGCTGGCCGGGCGCTCCGACGGGTGGCGTCGAAGCGTCAGGCTGGGTCGTGCTCTGCGTCCCGGCCCAGGCCACGACGTCGTCCTCCTCCGGCACCACGATCGCCATCACGATGTAGACGACCAGGGCAATCCCGCCGGTCAGGATGACGAGGAGCGCCCACAGGATCCGGACGAGCGACGGATCGGCATCCCATAGCTCTGCAAGGCCGCCGGCGACACCGGCGAGCATCCGGTCGTCACGCGACCGGTGGAGATGGTTGTTCATCAGCAGCCTCCCTCGGGGTTCAGGGTGAAGCTCGCGGCGTTCCCGTCCACGGACAGGTCGACCACGGGGCCGCCGCCGGTGGCATCGCGCGTCCAGATCGCGCCCGACCGGCTGAGCCCGCGAGCGCCCAGATTGTTCACGAATGTCAGCTGGTCGGTCACATCGAATCGGAGCGCCATGTTGTCGGGAACGCAGACATCGATCGCTCCGGCGTTCACGGAGAGGTCGCCGGTCAGGGCGGTGGGTCCGACGGTCAATCGGATGCGGCCCGCGTTCATCGTTACGCGGACCCGGTCGATGGTCGCGCTGGTCGCATCGACCCGAAGGTCGCCCGCATTCATCTCGGCGTCGAGGCGCGTGAGCGTCATTCCGGCCAGGTCCAACGACGCCGATGCGGCGTTTGCGGTCACTCCGATGTCGCGCACGGCGGCCGCCGGCAGGCGAACCGTCCAGTCCTGGCGCCGATCGCCCGCGCCGGCCGGGACACGGACGTCGAGCCCGTTCGCCGTGGCATCGATGACGGGCGCCGGGCCGCGATGAACGGCTTCGAGACTCCAGTCCGCGGAGTTCGTCGGGCCCACGTTCAACGTGCCGCAGCGCAGGTCGAGGCGAGTCGTCGCCGGGACGCCGAACGTTCCGCTGCGATCGAGGTGCTGGGCCTCGGGACCGCTGGCGACGCCGCAGTCGCCCAGGGCACCAATCCAGAGGCTGCCGCTCGCGAGGGCCGCCCCACCCATCGTCCCCAGGACGAGGGCGATGGCCATCGTCCCCACGATGGCGACCCGGGTCCGGCCGACGAGAATCGCAAGCCCGACGCCGACGAGGATGAGCGGCCAGAGCCGCCAGGCGTCGACGAGGCGATTGCCGTCAAGCGCGCCCGCCCGGACCAGGAGTGGCAGGGCCCCGAGCGGGATGAGGAAGAGGCCCCAGAACAGGAGCCCGCGTCGAACGCGCATGGGCGTTCACCATCCGATCATTCGTGGGTGCGCGCCGAGGTCGGCGCGGCCGCTCCTCCGGGCGGCCAACCCATGATCGGCCGGTGACCGGAGGGCATGTCAGTGCCGGTCGTCACGATGCGCTCGGGCGGTTCGGCCCAAGGTGGACGTCCGGCCGTCGGAGGTCGACTCGGGGGAGGCGACGGGCTCGACGACGGCCGGACGAAGTTGCCTACCCCGAGCCGCCGGTGGCGGCGTGGCCCTGTTGGTTGCGAGCCGCCCGAGGGGCCGGGGCCGGTTCGAAGGCCGGCGCAGAGATTCGGGCGGGAGCGGGCGCGACCTCGTCGGCGCTCGAGTCCTCTTCGTGACTCGAGTCGTCGGCCGCCACGGCCCGGTTCGACGGATTGCCTCTGAATGTCGCTGCGGCGAGGAGCCCGAAGCCGACCGTGCCGGCCACGCCTGCTGCCACGACGCCGGTTGTCAGGGTTCGCAGGCGGTCGATCGCCGCGCGGCGCCGGCCGACATGAGCGCGGAGATGGGTGTTCACGAGTCGAGTCTCGACCGATGTTCCTTTCGGAACGGTTACGGCGGCGGCTCGGGGGAAAGCCTCGCGCTCAGGCGAGCGCACGCGCCCAGGTCACGCTCATCCGGGCGCCGCCCGCGGGCGCGCTGGAGACCTTCCACCGACCGCCGGTCGCACGCACGATCGCGTCCGCGATCGCCAGACCGAGGCCGGCCCCTCCATGGCTGTCGGTCGCGCGGTGGAAGCGGTCGAAGATCCGGCTGCGTTGGTCCTCGGGGATTCCTTCGCCGCTGTCGTCGACGGTCAGTGAGACCCGGGAGCCGTCGACGGCGACCGTCACGTCGATCTGGCCCGCTTCGGGTGCGTACTTGCAGGCGTTGTCGAGGAGGACGCCCATGAGGCGGTCGAGCCATTCGGGCGGTGCGGCAATCACGGTGCTGCCGGACGGCGCGTGGATGGCGATCCGGAGTCTGCGAGTCTCGGCGATCGCTCCGAACCGGTCGATGGCCTGGGCCGCCATCACCGCGATGTCGACGGGCTCCGCGTTGGGCGCCCGCTTCAAGGCGTCGAAGCGGGCGAGCCAGAGGAGGTCGTCCAGGAGCCGCCGCATCCGTTTCGACTCGCGATCGACGCGGCCGAAGGCCGAGCGGTACCAGGCGGCATCCCGGTCGTGGGCGAGGGCGAGACTGGTGTGGGCCTCGATGACGGCGAGCGGCGTGCGTAGCTCGTGGGAAGCGTCGGCGGTGAAATCGAGCTGGCGCTTTCGTGATTGCTCGATCGGCGCGGCGACGCGGCGGCCGATCGCCACCGCCCCAAGGAAGACGATTCCAAGGAGGAGCGGAGCGATGATGATCTCGGCGAGGACGACGGTGGCCCGCGTCTCGGCGACCGGCTCGAGGGACTGGCCGATCACGATGACGTCATCGCCGACCTCCTGGCCGGCGATCCGCATGTCGACGCCCCCGATCGTCGCTGTCGTCGGCTGGCTGACGGTCGCGTACGCGGCGGGCAGGATCGCATCGGAGGTCGCCGTCTCGACCTTACCGTCCGAGTGGACCTCCCAGAGGATGAGCGGCGCGCCGCCGAGCCGCTCCGCCGCGGGCGCCTCGTACGGGCCGCCATCGCCCGGCCGGTCGTGAGGCACACGGACGAACGAGCTCGTGATCCTCGCGTCGACCTGGTCGGTGAGATTGCGCTCGACGATCACCAACACGGCCATCGCGACGACGAGATAGGCGAGGGCAACGGCGGCCGTGGCTGCGAGGGCCACCCGGATCGATGTCCGCCGGACGGTGGGATGGGTCAGGTTCGACGGGCTCGTCGCGAGCGTCACGCATCCTCCAGCCGGTACCCCGCACCGCGAACCGTGACGATCCGGATCCCGGCGTTCGGGAGCTTCGCCCGGAGCCGGCTGAGCTGGACGTCGATCGCGTTGGAGCCGAGCGGGTCGGTCTCGTCGGCCCAGCCGTGTTCGGCGATCGCCTTTCGATCGACGACGCTCGGTGAACGCCGCATCAGCAGCTCGAGGATCCGGTATTCGGTCGAGGTCAGGCTCAGCTCTCGGCCGTCGACCGTGACCACCCGGCTGACCGGATCGAGGGCGAGGCTTCCACGCGCGATCGTCGGTCCATCGACGCCCCGGGGTCGCCGCTGGAGTGCCCGGACGCGAGCGAGCAGCTCGCCGAAGTCGAACGGCTTGACGAGGTAGTCGTCGGCGCCGCTGTCGAGTCCGCGAATCCGATCGGCCGGCGTATCCCTCGCCGTCAGCATCAGGATCGCGGTCGGCCGGCGATTGCGCCGGGCCCAGGTGACGACGTCGATCCCCTCGACGCCGGGCATCCGCCAGTCGATGATTGCGACGTCGTACTCGTAGAACTTCAACCGGTCGATCGCGTCGTCGCCGCGCTCGACCGCGTCGACGTGGTAGCCGCTGTCGGCCAGCCCGAGGACGATGACGTCCCGGAGGCCCGGGTCGTCCTCGGCGACGAGGATCCGCATGCGATCAGCCTCGCACGGATCGGACGGGCAGATTCGGTGCGATGGCGGGCCGGGCTCGAACCTGGTCGAAGACGGCGCCGACGGCCGGGGCGGCGGCCGCGACGCTGCGGAGGCGCAAGGCGAGGACCGGGCAGACGGCGACGGCCCGCCGAGCGTGCTCGAGCAGCACGTCGGGCACGCCGCCGTCCCGGACGATCGGATAGCCCCAGTCATCGAGATCGATCAGCTCGGGGAGCAGCTCCGCGCACATCCCGAAGCCGTCGCAGGCGATCCGGTCGACGACGAGCTCGGTCCGGCGGCCGCGCGGGCTCGCCATCTTCAGGCCACCCTTCGGCCGGCGTCGCGCGGGCGCTCGCGCGAGCAGGTGCCGCGTCGCTGGTGAAGCTCCCACTCCGCCTCGAAGACGCGGAGGGAGCTGAGGAGCTGTCCGATCGCGCCGTCGGGATGACGGCACGCTCCGCGTCCAGCGATCTGGCCGGCCCATCGCCGCAACCGCTCGAGCTCGTCGCCTTCGGGGGCGCCGTTCGCGAGGCGGGTCGTGGCATCGGCGATCGCCCGCAGCCCGAACACGCATGGTCCGCACTGGGCGGCGCTCTGGCCGGCCATCCAGCCCATGATCCGGCTCGTCGCCCGGACGCCGCAGCGGTCCTGATGGAGGAAGGCCACGACCCCGCAGCCGAACGCGCTGCCGGCGGCCCGCAGGGCGATCGGGTCGAGCTTCAGGTTCCAACCGCGCTCGGCCGAGACCCATCCACCGAAGTAGCCGCCGAGCAGGATGGCTTGGCCATCGGTGGGATCGGTGCCGGCGCCGGTCTCGGCGGCGAGCTCGCCGATCGTCGTCCCCATCTCGATCTCACGGATCCCGTCGCGCTCCGAGCCGCTGACGGTGATCAGCGCGCTGCCGCGGGTCGCATCACGCCCGAGCTCGCGGTACCAATCGTCACCGCGACGGGCGATCAGCGCGGCATGGGCGAGGCTCTCGACGTTCTGGACGAGTGTCGGCTGGCCGCCGATCCCCCGCTCGAAGACACGCGGCGGGGTCGTCGTCGGGCGGGCATCGGCGTCGTTGACGAAGTGAACAGCGGCCGATTCCTCGCCGGCGACGTACGTGTCGGGGGCGGCCACGAGATCGACCCG
>DASUPH010000320.1:0-4798 GCA_036276275.1 Candidatus Limnocylindrales bacterium | reverse complement strand
CCGCGAAGGCCTCCGGCGTGTGCGTCCGCAGGGTCCGTGCCCAGGACGAGCGGGCGCCGACGATCGTCGCGCCGACGAGGCGCGGGCGAAGGTCGCGCGCGACGGTTTCGACCTCCGGCAGCTCCGGCATGACCGGCCGTCCCTACGAGGCGAGCGGCGCGACCGGCGCCTCGAGCGGCAGCTCACCGGCCTCGGCGGCGATCTCGTCCTCGCGAGTCAGGGGCGTCATCCCTTCCCAGTCGTCGCCGACCTTGATGTCGACCGTCAGCGGGACGTCGAGGCGGAGGGCGCTCTCCATCGTCTCGCGGACGACCGGCACGAGGCGGTCGAGCTCGGTCCGCGGCACCTCGAGGAGGATCTCGTCGTGGACGGAGAGCAGCATCCGGGCGGCGAAACCCTCGTTCCGCATCCGGTCGTCGAGACGGATCATCGCGATCTTCTGCACGTCCGCGGCGGTCCCCTGGATCGGCATGTTGATCGCCATCCGCTCGCCCGCCGAGCGGAGGGTCGGGTTGCGGGCCTGGAGCTCGGGGATCTGGCGCTTCCGGCCGAGCAGCGTCGTCACGTGGCCCTGCTTCTGGGCCTGATCCTTGATCGCCATCATGTAGTAGCTGATCCCGGAGTACGACGCGAAGTAGGAATTGATGAACTCCTGCGCCTCCTGCCGCGGGATGTTGGCCCGCGATGCCAACCCGAAGTCGCTCATTCCGTAGGCCAGCCCGAAGTTGACCATCTTGGCCATCGACCGCTCGGCGTGGGTGACGTCCTCGGGCGCCTTGTGGAGGACGCGGGCGGCCGTCTCGCGGTGGATGTCCGCGTTCCGCGCGAACGCGTCGCGGAGGTGCTCGTCGCCCGAGACGTGAGCGAGGATCCGCAGCTCGATCTGGGAGTAGTCGGCGGCGAGCAGCGTGACGTCCGGCCCGCCGGCGACGAACGCCCTCCGGATCCGGCGACCGAGCGGCGTCCGGATCGGGATGTTCTGGAGGTTGGGGTCCGACGACGACAGGCGGCCGGTCGCCGCGACGGCCTGGTGGAAGGTCGTGTGGACCCGGCCGTCCGCCGCGATCAGGGTCGGCAGCGCCTCGACGTAGGTCGAGCGGAGCTTCGTGTAGACCCGCCACTCGAGGAGCTTCTCGATCATCGGGTGGGCAGGCCGGAGGTCCTCGAGGACGGACGCGTCGGTCGAATAGCCGGTCTTCGTCCGCTTGCCCTTGGGCAGGTTCAGCTCGTAGAACAGGATCTGCTCGAGCTGTTTCGGGCTGCCGAGGTTGAACTCGTGCCCGACGTCGAGGTAGATCTCCTGCTCGAGGCGGGTGATCTCGGCACCGAACTCCGCGGCCAGGCCGCCGAGCGCCTCGCGGTCGATCGCGACACCGGTCGCCTCCATCCGGGCCAGGACCGGGATCAACGGGAGCTCGATCTCGGCGAGGAGCCGGGCGAGGCCCTCGTCGGCCAGACGTCGCTCGAGTGACTCGCGCACGGCCATCGCCGAGAGCGCCTCCAGGCCGGCCCTGGCCGCGTCGCTCAGGTCCTTGGCCGGCGGCAGGATCAGGTCGAGCTGCTCGGCGACGACGTCGGCGATCGTCTGGCTCCGGAGCGAGGCGTTCAGGATGTAGGCGGCGATCTGGGTGTCGAAGGCGACGGGCGTCGGCGGCGCCGCCGGGTCGTCGGCGATCCGGGCCACGAGGAGCGGCTTGACCTCGTGACCGACGACCGGGGTTCCGGATCGTTCCAGCAGGCGGCGGAGCGCGCCCACTGTGTCCGGACCCTCGACCGCGACGGTCCGGCCGTCCGTCCCGGTCAGGGCAAGCGCGAGCGGCGTGCCCATCCTGGGCCGCGGATCGTCGAGGAGGTAGCCGACGCCGACGACCGCCTGGGCCGCCAGCCACGGCCCGAGCGCCTCGACGCCAGCCCCGTCGTGGAGCTCGATCCGGGCCGGGTTGTCGATCGCCGCGGCGAGGGCCTGGGCCAGGTCCTCGATCGGAGCCGCGGCGACGGCCGAACCGTCAGCCGGCGCGCTCCCGTTGCCGTTGACGGCCGTCGAGGCCGACATCGCGCCGAAGTCGAGGGAGAGCTGGAGCTCGGCGCTGCCCGCCGGCCGTGCCGCCCGACCCGGCCCCCAGCCCTCCGGCCGCGCCGATCCGGCGACCCGGGCCGCCGGTACGGACCCCTCCGCGACGACGCCCCGGAGCGCCTCGACGGTCTCGGCCGCGCTCTCGCCGGTGATCGGCGGCAGCCGCTCGATCAACGTCCGGAACTCGTACTCGCGGAACAGGCGGACGACCGTCTCGCGGTCGTAGTCGCCGATCCGGGACGCATCCAGATCGAGGGCGACGGGCAGGTCGCGGACGATCGTCGTGAGACTGCGCCCGAGGAAGACCGCATCACGATGCTCGGCCAGCTTCTCGCGGAGCTTTTCCGGCTTCACCTCGTCGAGCCGCTCGTAAAGGGCGTCGAGGGTGCCGTACTCGCGGATCAGCTTGGCGGCGGTCTTCTCGCCGACGCCTGGGACGCCCGGGATGTTGTCCGTGGGGTCGCCCTTGAGGGCCTTGTAGTCGATCATTTGGCCCGGGACGAGCTCGAACCGCTCGGCGATCTTCGCGACGTCGTAGATGATCGTGTTCTCGACGCCGGAGCGGGTCGTCATCAGGCGCGTCCGATCGCTGACGATCTGGAGCATGTCGAGGTCGCCGGTCACGATCGTCGTCTCGAGCCCCCGCGACTCCGCCTCGACCGTCAGCGTCCCGATGACATCGTCCGCCTCGTAGCCGGCCAGCTCGAAGACGGGGATCCGGAGCGCCTTGACGACCTCGCGGACCTTCGGGAACTGGTCGCGCAGGTCGTCCGGCATCCGCTGGCGGGTGGCCTTGTAGTCGGCGAACTGCTCGTGCCGGAACGTCGGGCCCTGGAGGTCGAAGGCGACGGCGAGATAGTCGGGCTGGAGATCCTGGATGCCGCGAAGCACGATGCTGCAGAAGCCGAACACGGCGTTGACAAGCTCGCCCTTCGACGTCGTCAGGGGCGGCAGGGCGAAGTAGCCGCGATAGATCAGCCCGTTGCCATCGAGCAGCATGAGGCGTTCGGTGGGCACGAACGGAGTGTACCTGTGGCCACCCACGCGAGGCTCGAGCGAAGCCTGCTGCGCGGACTCCGCCGACGGCCCGTCGGGATCAGGGAGCGGTCACGCTCCGCGCGATCCGGCGGAGGACGAGGAGCCCGAGGCCGACGAGGATCGCACCCACCAGGATGAGCGTCCGCAGGTCCGGATCGGTCGCGCTCAGTCGATTGCCAAGGTCGAGTGTCCCACCGGCGTCGCGGGACGCCTGGACGTCAGCCGCGGTGGCCTTCGGGCCGCCGGCGCCGGTCACGTCGCCGGACGACCCTTCGGCACCGCCCCGGACGGTCCGGTCAGAGGTCGCCGCCGATGGCGCAGGCGACGGCGGTACCGCTGCCGGGGCAGGGACGCCCGACGCGAGCGGCCCGAGCTGGGCGCCGGATCCGGTGCCGTCTCCGAGCGCGCGCGGCTGGCTGGTCGGTCCCGATTCGGTCGTCCCGTCATTGGCCGCACGGGCCGCCGGGGCCGAGGCGGCGGCCGCAGGCGCCGGCATGGCAGCTGCACCACCGAACCCGCCGAACCCGCCGAAGGAGACGTTCCCGAGCAGGAGACCCGCAAGGCCGATCGTCGTCAGCCCGATCCCGAGCGGCTTGGTGAAGGCGAGCCCGGGACTCCCGAACGCGCCGAGAACCCGGCGCCAGCCCGACGGCCGCAGCCGCGCCGCCTGCTCCCGGCTGAGCCGGAAGTCGCGCGGTCGGATGGCGATCGGAGGCGGCACGGTCGCCGTCGCGCGGGCGATCGCGAGGAGGTCGTCGTGGAGCGTCGCGCAGTCGGGGCAGGTCTCGATCAGGACGGTCGCGCGATCCCGCTCGACGGCGGAGAGGTCGCCGGCAGCGAGCGCGGCCACGAGGAGTGCGTCGTGGCGATCGTGGGACGTCGGGCGGACGTCGGAATTGCTGGGCATGGGCGTCAGACGACCTCCGGGCCGGTTCGGTTCCGCCGCTCGTGGCGAACGCGGGTTTCAACCACGGAACAGCTCCATCCGATCCGCGAGCCGGTCGCGCAGCGCGAGCCGTCCGCGGTGAATTCTCGATTTGACGGTTCCGAGCGAGACCCCGGTCATCTCGGCGATCTCGGCGTAGTCGAAGCCTTCCACGTCGAAGAGCACGATCGCCGCCCGCTGGTCGTCCGTGATCGTCGCCAGCGCGTCGTTGATCGCCCGGTGACGCTCGGTCGTCAGGGCCGTCGTCACCGGATCGGCATCCTCGCCGGCCGGAGGCTGCCAGCTTTCGTCCTCGAGCTCCGGGTAGGGCTGGGAAGGTCGTCGCTTGCGGGCCCGCTGGATGTCCATCGCGGCGTTGATCGCGATCCGGTTGAGCCACGACCGGACGCTGCCGCCGCGGAAGCCGGTCATGTTGCGGTAGGCGGAGAAGAACGCCTCCTGGACACAATCGGACGCCTGGTCGCGATCGGGCACCATCCGCACGATCAAGGCGAACAGCTGGTCCTGGTAGCAGACGACGAGGTCGTTGAACGCATCGAGATCGCCGCTGCGAGCGCGCTCGAGCAGGATGAGGTCGCGGCGCTGGACGGGGTCGTTGGGGACCGTCGTCGAGCGAAGGTCCTCCACGTTCAGGGGGCCCCTCCGGACGGCGATTCTGAGGCGCGGCGAGTCTAGCATCGGCTCGCCGCCAGACGCCGCCACCCGTGGGACGGTTCCTTCCCGATCGGTGCCACGCCGGG
>DASUPH010000319.1:0-23996 GCA_036276275.1 Candidatus Limnocylindrales bacterium | reverse complement strand
CTCATGCCGGACATGCGGACCTTCTCGGAGATCCCGTGGTCGAGCGGCACGGCGGCGCGCGTGATCTGCGACGTCTTCACGCCGCGCGGCGAGCCGTTCGCGGGCGACCCGCGCTTCGTCCTCCGCCGCCAGGTCGAGCGGGCGAAGAAGCTCGGCTACATCGTCCACACGGGCCCGGAGCTCGAGTTCTTCCTCTTCCGCCGCGGCGAGGACGGCGGGATCGAGCCGCTGCCGCACGATCAGGCCGGTTACTTCGACTTCTCGACCGATCTCGCCGGAGAGATCCGCCACGACATGGTCGACGCTCTCGAGGCGTTCGGGATCCGGGTCGAGGCGGCTCACCACGAGGTCGCCCAGGGCCAGCACGAGATCGACTTCGAGTACAGCGACGCCCTCCGGACGGCCGACAACGCGATCACGTTCAAGTTCGCGCTCAAGGCGATCGCCCAGCAGCACGGGCTGTACGCGACGTTCATGCCGAAGCCGATCCACGGGATCAACGGCTCCGGGATGCACACCCACCAGAGCCTCTTCTCGATCGCCGAGAACCGGAACGCGTTCGCCGACCCGGACAACAAGTACGGACTGTCGGATGTCGCCCGGGCGTACATGGCCGGGATCCTGGCCCACGCCCGCGGGATGATCGCGATCCTCGCCCCGCTCGTGAACTCGTACAAGCGGCTCGTCCCGGGCTACGAGGCGCCGACGTACCTGACGTGGGGCCGGACGAACCGGTCGGCCCTGATCCGGGTGCCGAAGGTCTCGCCCGGAAAGTCGATCGAGGGCACGCGCGTCGAGGTCCGTTGCCCGGATCCGTCCTCGAACACCTACCTCGCCTTCGCGGCGATGATCGCGGCCGGTCTCGACGGGGTCGAGCGCGGCCTGACCCTCGGCGATCCGGTCGAGGAGAGCCTGTTCGAGATGGACGCCGCGACGATCGCGGCCAAGGGCATTCGGGAGCTGCCCGGCACGCTCGGCGAGGCGATCGACGAGCTCGAGAAGGACACGGTCATCACGGACGCCCTCGGCGATCACGTGATGTCGCACTACCTCGAGGCGAAGCGCGCCGAGTGGGACGAGTACCGGACCCAGGTCTCGGACTGGGAAGTGGAGCGGTACCTGGAGCAGTTCTGACGCTCGCATCTCGCCAGCGCAGCCACGAGGCGGGCCCGAAATCCGGGCCCGCCTCGTCGATTCAACCAGGCGCGGTCCCGCCAGCTGGATCCGAGACGCTGACCCAACGCCAAACTGCTAGGTTCGTGGCGAGGATCGTTTCGTCGCGGCACCTGCCGTCTCGACTGGACCGGGTTGGCCTCAGCGGATCGCTTCGAAGAGGTTCCGCCTCCGCCATCGGCTGATGTTGCCTGGTGACGGGGATGCGTCGATTTCGGATAGGGAGTGCGGGGAGGATCACGATGTTGCGAAGCAGGTCGTGGCTGCGGAACGGTTCGATCGCCCGGCCCTTTCGGCCATCGTCGCCTCGTCCCGGCGGTCCGTCCCGCTGGGCGACCGTGCTCCTCGCCGTCGTCACGGCCCTGTCCACGCTAGGAGCTGGACCGATCGTCGTCGGTCCGTCCGGTGAGAAGCTCGGCGAAGGACCATCTGGTGGCCAGACGGCGACGGCCACCACCATCTACGACAACTTCAACCGCGTCTCGGCCAACCCGTTCTGGGGGTTCGCCTCGTCCGGCTTTTCGTGGCAAACGGACAACGTCAGCGGCCAGTGCACCGGATACACGTCGTCCGTTGACGGGCAGCAAGGAATCGTCACTGGGGCAGCCACCGGCGCCGGTTGCGCGATCTGGGGCTCGCTTCTTCACGTCAACTATCCAGGACCTGGGGGAGCAGGACCGTGGAAGGCCCCGAGCTGGACATTCACTGCCAAGGTCCGCGTCGCAGCGGTCAACGGCACGCGGATTCGGTTCGCGATGCATCGGAACTTCGCAAACTATCCATTTATCAGCCTGGGTCTCGCATTTGACCCGACCGCGGGGGGCGTCGACCTGGGATTCACGACGATCCCCTTCGCCTGGCAGGCGAATACCTGGTACACGGTCAAGTGGGTCCAGGCGTGGGGAAACCAGGAGCGCGTCAAGGTCTGGCTTTCATCCCAGGGCGAGCCGACCGATTGGCTCGGCGTCCGAAGCGAGGCGGGCGAAGACTACTCCTATGATCTGGCGGACTCGGCATTCGGCGTCTGGGTCGATAGTCGGACCACGTCGAACTACGATGACTTCTCGTTCGGGCCGGCGCCGATCCTGCCACCGGTCCCGCCGCCGCCCGGAACGGATCGAAATCCGCCATTCGTCAATGGCGAGTCCGGCGGGGACCCGGTCAGCACGGGGACCGGGGCCTTCAACGATACCCATGTCGACATCGCCATTCCCGGGCGCGGGCCGACGATCAACTTCGCTCGTTCCTATAACAGCAACGACACCCGAACGACCACCCTCGGGCCGGGCTGGACGCACTCCTACAACGTCCGATTGACGAGTCCTGGCGACGGGTCCTCGGACGTCATCCTCGTGGGCGGGCAGGGACGGAGCGACCGCTATTCGTTCGCGGCTGGTGCCTTTTCTCCACCGAAGGGCGTCCATCGATCCCTCATCAAGAATGCAGACGACACCTATACGGCGACGGACAAGGACCAGACGACCTGGCAGTTCGACGCGTCCGGGCTCCTGACTCAGGTCCGCGATCGATTCGGCAACGCTTCGAATCTGAGTTACGACGGAAACGCTCGCCTTGCCACGGTCAGCGATCCAGCGGGGCGGGGCTCCCTGACGTTCGGATACACAAACGGATTGCTGACCTCGGTCGTCGACTGGGCATCGCCGGCGCGAACCTGGACCTATCAATACGACGGGAACGGACGCCTGTGGAAGGCGGTCAACCGCGAGGGAAAGACAACGACGTACACGTACGACGGTGCGAGCCAGCGCATCGCCACGGTCACTGACGGCCGGGGGATCGTCACGCTCGTCAACACCTATGACCCCGCGGGGCGAGTAGCGACGCAGAAGGATGGGCGCGGCGTTGTCACGGGCGAGGCGACGGTGTTCGACTATGCGACGAACCCCGATGGCACCTTCACCACGACACTGACCCTCCCCCCGACATCATTTGAGCCGGCGTTCCATCCGACGATGGCGGACACGTATGACTCGCATGGGTGGCTGATCGGCCGGGTCACGCGTCCTACCTCGAGTGACACCCTTAGTCAGGTCTTCACGTACGACACGTCGGGCAACCAGACGTCGCTCACGGACCCGCGAGGCGCGCGTACGGATGTTTGCTACGACGTCACGTACGCAGGGACCAGCGTCCCCGGTGGTGCCGCGAACGTGACTCGAACGATCGGGCCGGCGCCGTCCCCTGGCGAGCCACGGCCCGTGACGCTCCTGAAGTACGACGCGCGGAACAATCTCATCCAGACCGTTTCGGCGCGTGGCGTGCCGTCCGTTCCCACGGTCAGCTGCGGAACGGATCTATCGGCAATCAATCCCCAATTTGCGACGGATCAGACGTATGACGCAGCGGGGATCCGTCTCATGTCCCAGACCCGCCGTTTCACCGATCCCGACACCGGCCCCAAGGCGGCCACGACGTCGTACGAGTACACGGATGCCGCAAATCCCGGGCGGACGACAAGGATCATCCCGCCGCGGGGGAATGCCACCGGGACGCCGGACCTTTCCTACTCCACGGTCATGACCTACAACGCATCCGGCGCGGCTGCCGGTCTACTCAAGGACATCGCGGACGCCGGCGGCAATCGGACGAGTTACACCTATGACGCCCTCGGACGCGTGGTGTCACTGGTCGATCCGCTAGGCAACGCGGCAGGCGGAGTGGCCGCCGAGCACACGACGACCTTCACCTACGATCGCGAAGATCGGCAACGGACGACGAGCCTCCCCGGCCCGACCGCGGGCGCCGCGCCAATCGTCACGGAGACCCGCTACGACGCGGTCGGCAACCCGACGGTGCGGATCGACGCGAATGGGCAGGTGACATCGCTCCTGTATGACGAACGGAGCAGTCTCCTTCGTGTTACGCAGAGCGCGGCCCCCTGGACCGACCCGGCTGTCGGAGCACCAACACCGATCGTCACCGAATACCTCCATGACGCCGGCGGCAACGCGACCCGGATCACGCTGGCCCAGGGTGACGCGGCCAACGAGCGGGTCACCGACTACACGTTCGATGGTCGCGGCCTCAAACGCTCGGAGACGCAGTATCCGAGCTGGCCGTCGACGTCCGGCTCCCTGGTCACCGCCTACTTGTACGACTCTGACGGTAATCAGACATCGATGATCGATCCGCTCGGGCGGACTACGACCTACGGCTACGACGCGAGGAACCGCCTGTCGGCAATCGACTATTCGGATTCCGGAACCCCGGATGTCTCTCTGAGCTACGACCCGGACGGCAATCAGGTCGGGATGACGGATGGGACCGGGACCTCGACCTACGCGTTCGACGAGAGCAGCCAGCTGATTACGGCCACGACGCCAGGACCGTCGATCGTTGGATACCGATACGACCTGGACGGCCATCGGACGAAGCTCATCTACCCGGATTCCACCGCTGTCTCCTACAACTTCAACAAGTCGGGTCAACTCGGTTCGCTGACGGACTGGGCATCCAGAAGTGTCACGTACAGCTACTGGCCCGATGGACTGGTCCGGGGCGCCGCTCTACCGGACGGAACGGGCGCGACGTATACCTACGACAACGCACGTCGGCTCGTCGATGTCCTTCACCAACGGCTCGCGACCATCATCTCGCACCAGGCCTACGCGTTGGATCGAGCGGGTAACGTCATCAGCGTCACGGATCAGGTGTCCGGCCTGACGCCGGTTCCCGTCTGGTCGTCGCCCGCAGCCGTGAACGATGTCCAGACTGCCGATCAGACGCGGCCTGCTATGGCGCTCGCGCCTGACGGGTCCGTTTCGGCAGTTTGGGTCGACAGCAGAACAGGCGACAGCGACATCTACTATGCGCGGCGCGACCCGGCAACTGGGACCTGGAGCGCCAGCGAACGCGTCAACAACCTCACGACGGGTGCGCAGACTCAGCCGGCAATCGCCGTCGATGGCGCCGGCAACGCCTACGTCGTGTGGGCCGATGCTCGGCTTGGCGCGTCGGATGACGACATCTACTTCGCAAAGCGGACCGCGCTATCGGGTGGATGGACCGCGAGCACACGCGTCAACAACGACGGAAGCGGGAAGCGCCAAAACGATCCAACGATCGCGATCTCGTCATCCGGTGTCGCCCTGGCGGCCTGGTACGACGAACGCGGCGGTGGCAACAAGAAGAACATCTATTCGGCAAGGCTGGCCGCTGGCGGCACGACCTGGAGCGCGAACTTCCAGGTTACGAAGAATGCGTCGGCGATCAAGGCCGAGCCGGATGTCGCGATTGGTGCCGACGGGACAGGCTATCTCGTCTGGCGCGATCAACAGAGCGGGAACGCGGACATCTGGTTCTCGTCCCTGCCGAACAACGGCACTACGTGGTCGACAAACGCCAAGATCAGCGATGACCCTGGAACGGCGGCCCAGGATTCGCCGGACATCGGCGTTGACACGGCCGGCAATCTCCTCGTGGCCTGGAACGACGGGCGAACGACACCGAGCCAGATCCGTGTCCGGAAGCGGCCGGCCGGCACGACCACCTGGTCCGCAAGCACCTCGATCGGCGGCTTGACGTCAAATGCTCCGTCGATCGCCGTTCGTCCGGATGGTCGGGCCTATCTCGCATGGTCGAACGGAACGCTCGGCACCCTGACGACCGTCTGGGGCGCCGAGTACGATCCGGCGACCGGCACGTGGACGAGCCCGGAGCAACTAACCGTCGGCTCCGAGGAGGCCGCCTCGGCCGCAGTCGCGTTCTCGAACGGCCAGCTCGTCGTCTCGTATCAGCGGCGGCCAACCGGCGGGAACTACGACATCTTCTCGAGGCGGAAGTCGCTAGGAGGCGAGCAGTCCTCCTTCGGATACGACGCCCTCTCGCGCCTCGTTTCGGTCTCCGGTCCTGATGGTCCTCGCTCCTACTCATACGACCCCGTCGGCAATCGCCTCACGCGCGTCGCTGGCTCGTCGACGACCTACACCTACGACCGCGCCGATCGGATGACTGGTGCCGGCGGGGTGCCGGTTTCCACCGACGCCAACGGGAACATCGTTGCCCGCGGCTCGGATACTTATTCCTACGATCAGGCAAATCGGCTCGCAGTCGCCAACGTTGGCGGTGCAACAGAGACATACCGTTACGACGGCCTTGGAACACGTTTCAGCCGGCAGGTGGGAGCGGGATCGCCAACGCGTTACGTCTCTGATGTCGGAGCGGCATTGCCGACGCTGATCGCCGACGGGTCCAACAAGTACGTTTACGGCCTCGGGCTCGCCTACGCTGTCAGCGGCAGTGCGATCGAGGTCTATCACAACGACCGACTCGCGACGACGCGCGCGATCACGTCAGCAAGCGGGACGGTAACCGCCGGATACCGCGCCGACGAATGGGGTGTGCCGCGCGCATCATCCGGTGCTTCAACCCAACCCTTTGGCTATGCCGGCGAGCCGGCCGATGGGACCGGCCTGGACTACATGCGCGCCCGCTACTACAGCCCCGATCTCGGCCGGTTCATGAGTCGCGACTGGTGGATGGGTTCCGTGGCCACCCCCCAGACGCTGAATCGGTACGCATACGTCGCCAACAACCCGGTGACGCGGAACGATCCGAGCGGAAGCTGCGTCGTCGACTCGTTTGTCGACATCGGGTTTGTCATCTTCGACTTTGCCTCACTCGCCTTCGGCCCCCCGAAGGATCGACATTCCAACATGCAAGCCCTCGGGCTCGACATGCTGGGCCTCCTTGTGCCTTGCGTGACCGGTTTGGGACTGGGATATCGTGCCGGTAGGGCGGCCGAAGAAGGAATCGATCGAGGGATCGCGGTAATCGGCCACTACAGCGATCGAGTGCCCGACTACCGGGCGCTCGGAGACTGGTTGGGAGCGAAGTACTTCAATGTTCCCGAGGACGTCTGGAAGGGACTCTCAGAGGCCGAGCAGAAGGCCCTGAACCAAGACTTCCTAGACGATATCGTCCGCTCCGGTGACGACGTCCTTCTTTCAAACTCGATCGACGACGTCAGACCCGGCAGCGCACTCGAATGGGAAATCGACTATCTCCTCAACTCCGGCTACGTCGTCAGCCCGGAAGGCTGGAAACTCTTGGCACCATGACCACTTCGAACACCGATGCGGAGCTCGCCGACGCGGTCGGCCGGCTCCGTGGCGCCGGCTTCGAGCAGGTGTCCGACCAGCGCGGCGTCGCGTTCGACAACCGGACCATCGAGCTCGTCCGCGGTCCGATCAGGGTCCAGCTCGATCGCGAGCGAGGTCGCCTGTTCTTGCTGATCATGACGCCGGTCGAAGGCACCTTTCGCGACTTTGGCGTATGGGCGTCGTGCATCGATCGCCAGAACCCGGACCTGGAGCCACGGACCCTCCGAGACGACGTGGCCTCGTTCGTCGCGCGCCTCCACGAACTGGAAATCCTCGTTGCCACTGTGGAGCCCGACACGCTGCTGGACTGCCTGAAAGCCGCTGGTCGCTGGCGGTTCGAAGAGCGTCGCCGACGCGGGCTCATTACCTCGCCCTACGGCACCTGAGATTGGATCGTGCGCTCCGGACGAGAGCCGGCGCGCGATCTTCATTTTCGAGGGGCCGGCGCGACGTGCGAGCCGGGCCCGCTCGACGACGCCTGATCCGGCACTATGCGGTGCGATGGCAACTGCTCCGGGCGGCTCCGTCGCCCCGACCGACCCTGTAGCGGCTCGGCAGTTCCACCCCGACAGGACCCTCTGGCTGCTGTCGATCGCCCACGCGGTCAACCACGCCCAGGCGGTCCTGCTGCCGCTCGTCTATCTCCGGATCATCGCCGAGTTCCACGTCACCCCGGCGGCGGTGGCGTATCTCGCCGCGATCGGCGCGTTTGCCAGCGGCGCGGTCCAGCTCAGCTTCGCGAAGCTCACCCGGGTCATCTCGCGGCGAAAGCTGCTCGCGGCGGGCGGGCTCCTCTTCGGTGGCGGGTTCGCCGCGCAGGCCCTCGCCCCGAGCTTCCCGGCGTTCGCGGCCGTCAACGTCGCCTCGCGGATCGGCGGCTCGCCCCAGCACCCGGTCGGCAACGGCCTCCTCGCCGAGCAGTTCCCGGAGGAGCGCCGCGGCTTTGCGATCAGCGCCCACATCAGCGGCGGCAATGTCGGGACGGTCGTCGTCGCCATCGCCGGGGCGTGGCTGATCGCGACGCTCGACTGGCGCTGGGTCGTCGTCCTCTTCGGCCTCCCCGCGATCGTCATCGCCCTCGCGATCCTCCTCCTCGTCCGCGAGAGCGGAGTCGATCGCGCCGCAGCGGTCGCTCATGGCAGCGTCAGGGACGCCTTCCGGACGATCCTCCGCGACCCCGACCATCGCTGGATCTATCTCGCATCGGTGCTCGGCGGCGGCGGCCGCGGCCTCGGCGTCGTCAACCTCTTCGCCCTGCTCTACCTGACCTCGGTGGTGGGCATCGGGCCGCCGTTGTCGGACGTGATGTACGGCGTCCTGATCGTCATGTCGGTGCCGATGCCGCTGATCGCGGGCTGGCTGTCCGACCGCCTCGGCCGGCGGCCGGTGATCATCGGCGTCTACGTCGGAGGCGCCGTCGCGTTCGCCGTGTTCATGCTGGTGGGGTCGTCCCTGGCGGGGCTCTGGCTGGGGATCCTCCTGATGGGCCTGTTCAGCTTCGCCGAGTCACCCCAGCTCCAGGCGCTCCTCGCCGACATCGCGCCGCCGACGATCCGCGACGCGTCGTTCGCCCTGTACTTCACGCTGGCGTTCGGCGTCGGATCGTTGTGGACGGCCCTGTACGGCGGGATCATCGACTGGCTCGGCGAGGGCGCCGGACTGCCGCTCGTCTTCTGGCTGATGGCCGGCACGTTCATCCTGGCGGCCCTCGCGGTCGTCCCGATCCGCGAACCCGCCAGACCGGCCGGGCAGCCGGAGATCCCCGGCCCCGACTGACCGACGGTCGCGGCCATCGGCCGCCAAGGCGCGACAGCCAGAGGCGGCGGCAATGTCTGTTATCATCCGCGGGCCCTGAGAAACGGGCACCTCGGTCGGGGCGTGGCGCAGCTTGGTAGCGCGTATCGTTCGGGACGATAAGGTCGTGGGTTCAAATCCCGCCGCCCCGACCAACTGGCCCGCCGGGCCCCATCGCCCGTCTCAGGCGATCCTCAACCAGCATTCCGACAGGCCCGATGCCCACACGACGCACCAGTCCGCGCCGCTCCGCGACCCGGCCGACCGTTCCGCTTGGCGAGCACGACGGGAACGACGATTTCGGGGGCGGCGGACGACTGGCGGCGGCGGCACCGTGGCTGGCGATGGGTGCGGTCGTCGTCGCGATCGCGGCCCTGGCCGTGACCCTGCTCGGCCGCGGCTCGGGCGGCGATCTCGACGCCTGCCGTCGGGCTGCGTGGGCGGCGGTTCCCGCCACGAGTGATCTGCCCCAGGGCTGGACGCTCAGCACGACCGATCTCAACGCCAACGGCATGACGGTCTCGATCCTCGGCCAGCCGTCGACCGACGGCACCGCGGGCCAACCCGTCGTCTACGCCAGCGTCACCTGCTACGGGGAGGTCGCGGCGACTGCCCTGAGCCAGTACCGGGTCGCCGCGAAGGCCGCTGGTGCCCAGGTCACCGATCGCGGTCTCGGTGGCGACGCCTACGACGTCGACAACCCGGCCACCGGCTCGGTGACGACGCTCTTCCGGATCGGCGGTCTGATCGGCCAGATCGCCGACGCGGGCTCCGCGACGCCGACGGAGCTCGGTGCGATCACCGCGGCGGTCGCCGGCGCGATGGGCGACCGATCCGCGGCAGGCACGAGCACCAACGAAGCGAACGCCAGCCAGGCCGTCGGGAGCGGAGAGCCAAGCATCGAGCCGGGCGCTTCCGACCAGATCGACGCGTCGACCGCGCCAACGGCGCCGGAGCTCGAGGCGCTCCTGCCGACGGAGGTCGGCGGGACCACGCTGACGGTCCAGAGCGCGACGGCCACGGACGGCCTCGGAACCGACCCGACGAGTCGGGCCTTCGCGGCCGTCATCCCGACGCTCGGCGCCAAGCTGGCCGACCTCCAGGTCGCCCAGGCGTTCGACGAGACCCAGACCGTCGACCTGAGCATCTTCGGCTTCCGCCTGGCAGGCCGCGACGGGACGAAGCTGCGTGCCGCGGTCATCGACACGTGGCTGTCGGCAGGGGCCGCCGGCGTGACGCGGTCCGAGGTCAAGCTGGCCGGCAAGAGCCTCACGAAGATCGACTACGGGGACGCCGGCGCCATCGATTACGTCTACAGCGGGTCCGACTACGTGATCGTGATCGAGACCGTCGATCTGGCGATCGCCACGGAGGTCGCCGGCAAGCTCAAGTAGCGTCCGCGCCCGCTACTTCTTCGGCGGCAGGCTCTCGGCATGAGCCAGACCTCGCTCGACCCAGGCGCCGATCGCCGCGTCGTCGTCGACGTCGGCCGTCGGGATCACGACGAACGACTTCATCGGCTTGCCGGGCATCGGCTCGAACGCGCCGGCGCCGGTCGCCTTGGCCGGCTCGATCTCGGCGTCGGGCAACCGCACGACCCAGCGGTCCGCGAACAGGCCGGTCGCCATGTTGCCGCCGACGAACGCCGCCGGGTAGCCGAACATCTTCTTCCGTGTGGCGTCCGGATAGCGGTCCATCACGGCCGCGAACCGCTCGATGAGCCCCGGCGGGGACTTGCTGAAGGTGGGCATCGCGCGTTCGGCCATCGGTGGTCTCCTCGTCGGTCGTGCATACCCTAGTACCAGCGGCGCGGGCCTGCGGGGACCGACCGACTTGGCGGTTGACGGCTCGGGGGATCGACGTGCGTCCATGGCGGGCCAGCGATCCGTGGGCGAGCATCGGGTGGACGCCACCATGATCCGAATCACCGCCCGCTGCCCCAACCCCGAGGACCGAATGGACCGCAACCCGACCACGACCCATCTCGCCACCAGCCGATTCCGCCGCGCCGGAGAAGAGCGCGGTGGGGCGCCCAGCCGGATGGCCGCGACCAGCCCCTTCCTGCCGACCCGGCGTGAGCGGCGCTCGATCCTGTCGCTGATCCTGAACCGCTCGATCCGGCCCGCGACGGTCTAGCGCTCAGATCGCTGCGATCGAGCGCGGCGCGAGCCGTGGTCCGAACGACGGTGGGCGGAGACCGCTGAGCTCCAGGAGCCGGACGACGCGGGCACGATGGCCCCGCCACGGCTCGAGCAGCTCGAGCATCCGGGCGTCGTCGCCGCGGATCTCGCCGGCCAGGCAGAAGGCGACGAGGTTCGGCAGGTGGAAGTCGCCGACGCTCACCGCGTCGGCGTCGCCGAGCGCGCGGAGGGCGACCTCGGCCGCCGTCCACGGGCCGATCCCCGGCATCGCCCGAAGCCGCCGGTAGGCGTCGTCGCGCGGCATCGTCACGATCTCCTCGAACCGATCGGCTCGCGCGGCCACCCGCCGGAGGAGATCCGCCCGCCGTCGCTCGACTCCGATCGGGTGGAGCTCGTGGTAGGGGATCGTCGCAACGATCGCCGCCGGCGGCCCGAGCCTCAGCCCGAATGGCCCCGGCGCCGGTTCACCCCAGCGCCGGACGAGGCCGCGGAACGCCCGCCAGGCCTCGGTCCCGGTCACCTTCTGCTCGAGGATCGCCGGCACGAGGGATTCGAGAACCGCTGCCGTCCGACCAAGCCGGATCCCCCGGTGGCGGCGATCCAGCTCGGCCACCAGCGGATGGTGTCCGGGCGCGAAGCCGGCTCGATCATCGTCGAGGCCGACCAGGGCCGGAACGGTCTCGAGCGCGAGATCGGCGCCGGGTCCCCAAGCCTCGGCGGCGAGCCGGTCGCCGCGCAGGAGGAGCCGGATCGTTGCGGGCCCGGTGGCGGTCCGGGTCGCCCGGACGACGTCGCCGTCGGCGAGCCGCATCGTCGGGTCGCCGCTGCCGCGCAGGTGGACGCCGAGCGTCCGGCGAAGGTCGAGCGGGGCATCCAGGATCAGCTCTCGACGGGCCATCGGCATCAGTGTCCCACGGTCGCGGGGCAGGCGAATGGGAGCCAGAACCGCGACTCTGTCACGCCGCCGAAAGCATTCCGGGCCGGGCCGTAGCGGGCGCATTTCGGCGGTCGCTGCTATGGTGAACCAGACGTGCGACGCCCTAGAGTCGTCGCGAGTATGGCGCTCATCGCCCTCCTCGCCGCGGTCGCCGTCCCAGGATCCGTGGGATCCCAGGGCCCCAGCCCTGTCACTCCGATCGACGCGCTCCTCTTTCGGGGAGTGGATGCAGCGTCGATCGATGGGACGGCCTCGATGACTCCCAATCTCGACCCTGCGTACCGGTCTGACGGTGCGCTCAGCGACATCTCGGTCCTTCTCGACCCTGACCAGCGGCCTGCCCCGGCAGGTCGCCCGGACGCGGTCGCGATCCAGCCCGACGCCAGCGTTCGGGCCGTCGCGATCCCGCAGTGGCGCTTCGACGGCAACGTGTCGTGGTATGGCCCCGGCTTCTACGGCAGGCGGACGGCCTGCGGCTACGCAATGACGGAGGGCCTGGTCGGCGTGGCCCACAGGACCCTCCCGTGTGGCACGCGAGTCACGTTCCGCAACCCCGCCAACGGCCGGACGATCACGACACGGGTCATCGACCGCGGCCCGTACGTGACGGGTCGCCAGTGGGACCTGACCGGCGGGCTGTGCCTCGCCCTGCGCCACTGCTACACCGGCGCGCTCTACTGGAAGCTGCCCTGACCGAACGGTTCGTCGGGGGAGTCGCCGGTAGCGCAGCGGGCGCGCGCGACTGCGCGGTAATGCGGGTTCAGGCCACGACGGGCAGCGCGGCTCCTGCGGCACGCGGAATCTCGAGCACCTCCCGAACGCGGGCCAGCAGCGCGTCGGCGGCGAACGGTTTCGTCAGGAGGTCGACCTCCGGGAAGAGGATCCCGCGCTCGCCCAGGACGTCGTCCGTGAAGCCGCTCATGAAGAGGACCCGCTGGTCGGGCGATCGCTTGCGGAGCGCGGCCGCGAGGTCCGGGCCGTTGAGGCGGGGCATCATCACGTCCGTCAGGAGCAGATCGATCGTCGGAAGGGTCGCCGCGAGCTCGAGGGCCTCACGCCCGTCGACGGCCGCGACGACCGTGAACCCGGCCTTCCGCAGGATCCGCGCGACGAGGGCGCGGACGGCGGGCTCGTCCTCGGCCAGGAGGATCGTCGGCCGGACCGATGGGTCTCCCGGGCCGCCTCCGGGAAGCGCGGCGAACGCCTCCGCCGGAGCGGGAAGGAAGGCTTCGGGGCCTCCGCCAGGGCTCGGCGACGCCGCGGCGAGACTGATCGTGAACGTCGATCCGACGCCGAGTTCGCTCACGACCCCGATCGAGCCCCCCGACTGGCCCACGATCCCGTAGGCCGTCGACAGCCCGAGACCGGTCCCCCGGCCGTGGCCCTTCGTCGTGAAGAACGGTTCGAAGACCCGGGCCTGGGTCGCCTGATCCATTCCGACGCCCGTGTCGCGGACCGAGATCGTGACATGGCTCGTCGCGACGCCGGGGCCTTCCGGATGCGCTCGGACCGTGCGCGTCGCGATCGTCAGCCGTCCACCATCGGGCATCGCGTCGCGGGCATTGACGGCGAGGTTGAGGATCACCTGCTCGAGCTGGCCCGGATCGGCGAGCACGAACGGGACGGTCGGGTCGAGGTCGAATTCGACCGCGACGTCATCGCCGATCAGGCGATGGACCATGTTCCGCATCTCGTCGATCACGGCGTTCGGCGACACGATCTCGGGCTTCAGGACCGACCGCCGACCGAACGCGAGAAGCTGGCTCGTCAGCTCGGTCGCCCGGGTGGCGGCGCGACGGATCTCCTCGGCGTCCTGCCGCTGGTGGCCCTCGGGCAATGCCGAGAGCAGCAGGTCCGAATAGCCGGTGATCGCCGTCAGGAGATTGTTGAAGTCGTGGGCGACGCCGCCGGCCAGGCGACCGATGCTCTCGAGCCGGGTCGACCGTTCGAGGCGGGTCTCGAGCTCGAGGCGATCGGTCAGGTCGAGGCCGACGCTGATGACGCCGATGACTCGCCCCTCCACGGTCAGCGGCTCGACGTGGACCTGGAAGATCCGCCCCGCGACCGTCGCCCGGTACGAGTCGCCGTCGATCCCGCCCAGCGCGGTCCGGTGGGCGGCTGCGATCACCTGCGTCTCGTCCCCGTCCTCGAACAGGATCTCGACCGGGCGACCGACCAGCGCCGACTCGTCGATCCCGAGGCGGGTCAGGCCGTCGCCTGTCAGCGAGGTGATCTTCAGGTGATCGTCGGTCGTCCAGACCACGGCCGGCAGATGGTTGAGGAGGAGTCGCAGACGAGCCTCGCTGGCGCGCAGGGTCGCGGCGGCCGCGAGATCGGTTGCGCGCAGCCGGCCGACCATGAAGCGGCCCAGCGCGATGACGATGATCACGAGCAGGCCGAGCATCGCCGCCGACAGACCGAAGAGGACGCCCCTCAGCCAGCGAGCGCCCTCCCCGAGCGTCTGCGAGAAGTCGCGCTCGAGGACGGTCAAGCGGTCATTGGCCGCATCGAGCTCGGCGATCAGTCCCGGCGATGAGGCCGTGTCGCCTGCCTGGACCGCCGTTCGGACCCGGGCGGCGATCGCTTCCAGCCGATCGATCTCGCGATCGGCCTCCGCCCAGACCGCGATCGCCCGGTCGATGTAGCCGACCTGGCGGAACGTCCGGAAGACGAGCGCCATCGCCGGGACGTCCTCGGGCGAGTTCCGGCCGGCGATGAAACCGTCCTCGACGACCTTCATGTCGGCGTCTCGTCGTTCGAGCTCGATCCGGGCCCGCCGATCACCGAGCGTGACCTGCAGCTCGCGGAGATAGCCGGTCCAGTCCTCCTCGGAGCCGGTTTCGATGTAGCGATCGAGATCGAGGACGGCATCCTTCTGGGCCCTCGACCAGTTGCTTTCGCCGCCGACGTATGCGCGAACGCCCGATTGGACCGTCCAACCGACGGCGGACAGCACGAGCATCGCCGCGACGAGGATCGCCAGCAGCGATGCGAGCCCGAACAGCCAACGGCGGCCGGGATCGGCTGCGCGCTCGGGGCAGGGGAACAGGGAGGATCTGGGCACGTTGACGCCGATCGAGTGAGGAGTAGTCCAGTGTGGTCGCGTCATCACCCGGCGACCATCGGCCGGAGGGACCATCGGGCGTACGCCATTCACCGTAGACGGCCGCGAGGCGCTACCCTGCCGCCATGTGTCGCAGCATCAAGGTTCTTCGCCGCCCGGACGAGCCGGCGACGACCGGTGAGATCGAGGCGGCCGCCCGCCAGTTCGTCCGCAAGGTCAGTGGCTATCGGACGCCGTCGTTCCGGAACGGAGCCGCGTTCGAGGCGGCGATCGCCGACGTGGCCGCCGCCTCGCGGCGGCTGCTCGAGGAGATCGGCGCATCGGTCGAGGAAGGCCCCGACCGCTGGATCCCGGGCTCGGGACGCGGCCACACGCATCCGGCATCGGGTTCGACGCCGGCCGCGTGACCGCACCGGCTCCCCAGGCACCCGGCAGGGCGCCCGGCACGGACACGTCCGATCCGGGGCGTTCGTGGTGGGTCCGGCCGGGGCTCGGCATCGAAGCCGGCCGGCTGACGATCGCCGGCCGGGATGCGGAAGGTCTCGCCCGTGAACGTGGGACGCCGCTCTTCGTCTACGACCGGCCGCGGTTTGCGGAGAACGCCGGGCGGCTGATCGCCGCCCTCGAGCGGGCCGGACTCCGTCACCGCCTTCGCTTCGCGCTCAAGGCCAACCCGGATCCGGCGGCCCTCGAGGTCCTCCGACCGCTCGTCGAGATCGACGCGTGCTCGCCCGGCGAGGTCATCCGTGCGCTCGACTGCGGCTGGCCGGCCGCCGAGATCAGCTACACCGGGACGAACGTCTCGGAGCGCGATCTGGACGTCCTGCTCGAGACGGGAGTCCACCTCAATCTCGACGCGATCAGCCAGATCGAGCGGGTCGGCCGCCGGATCGCGGCTGACGGGCGGACGCCGCAGCCGATCGGGATCCGGCTCAACCCGGGCGCCGGCGCCGGCTACCATCCCGGGCTTGCCTACAGCGGTGAGCGCCCGACGAAGTTCGGGATCTACGAGGACCGCCTTGCCGAGGCGACCGCTGTTGCCGCCCGCCACGGCCTGCCGATCGACACCGTCCACGTCCACGCAGGTTCCGGCTGGCTGGCCGACGGCTTGGTGGATTACGAAGCGGTCCTCGGCCGGGTCGCTGCCATCGCCCGCCGCCTGATCGCCGACGGCCACCCGATCGCCGAGGTCAACGTCGGTGGCGGGATCGGGGTGCCTGCCCGGACCGAGGAACGCGCCGTCGACGTCGACGCCTACGCGGCGGCGATCGCCGGCCAGATGGGCGATCTCGGCGTCGCCATCGGCTGCGAGCCCGGCGACTACATCGCGAAGGACGCGGCGATCCTCCTCGGCGAGGTCGTGACCGTCGAGGATCGCGGCGGGACGACGTTCATCGGGCTCGACATGGGCTGGAACGTCAACTGCTCCTACTTCATCTACCGCTACGCCCAGGAATTCGTCCTGTGCCGGGCGGCCGACGCGGCCCGGACGGAGCGCGTCACCGTCGCCGGCCACATCAACGAGGCCGGCGACGTCTTCGCCCGAGGACTACCCGATGGCGGTCGTTCGCGAGGGCGACATCGTCGCCCTGCTCAATGCGGGCGGCTACCACGCGGCGATGAGCTCGACCCATTGCCTCCGGCCCCACGCGGCGTCCGTCTATCTCGATCGCTGACGGCGGGGGAGGCGTGGGTCAGTCCTGCGACAGGTCGCCCCAGCTGTGAGCGCGATGGATCGTCAGCCGGATCAGCGGGCGATGCTGGAGGTCCTGGGCGAGGTATTGCTCGTACTTGAGGCGGAGGTCGGCAATCGCGGCCGCGTGCTCCGCGATCTCGTGCGGCTCCGGCTCGAGCAGCACGCCGCGGCCATGGAGTCGGAGCCATCCAAGTCGCGACCAATCCTCGGACCAGCGGTCGACGAGGAGCGACGCCTCGGGCAGGACGAGGAGGTCCTGGACCCGCGCAAGGTCGTGGGGATCGGCGATCCGCTTCGGCTTCTCGTCGAGCGGGCTGTAGAGGCACGGTCGGCCGTCGTCGTCGTCGGCGCCGAGGACGAAGCAGATCGGGACGAGCCGCGGCCGTCCGTCCGGCGCGGTGGTCGCCAGCGTTGCCGAGCGGGCGGACGCAAGGAAGTGGCGCTGATCGGTGCTGAGGATCGGGTCGGCCGGCATCCGACGATCATGCATGCTGGGGCGATGGAGCGCCGATCCGGGGCCGGCGCACGGCCAGGCTCCTACACTGGCCTCGTGGACGAGATCGCCCAGCCGACCCGGCACGTGACGACGACCAGGATCGTCGCGGTCCGCGGCACGTCCCTCGAGTTCCGCGCCGATCGGGTCGTCGGCGAGGAGCCGCTCGAGATCCGGGCTGCCGGGCCCGGCCAGGAGCCAATCGCCGTCGCGATCACGATGCGGACGCCGGGCTTCGAGGAGGACCTGGCCGTCGGCTTCCTCCGGACCGAGGGCCTGATCGATGGCCCCGAGCTCCTCCGGACGACATACGGCGAGCCGGCGTCGATGAACCAGCCGGACGACCAGGTCACGGTCCATCTCGCCCGAGCGTTCGACGCGTCGAAGGTCGCCGAACGCCACTTCGTCGCTACCGCTTCGTGCGGGATCTGCGGCAAGGCCTCCCTCGACGAGGTCGCCATCCGGGCGGCCCCGCTGGTGGCCGGTCCGGTCGTTCCCCGCAAGGTCATCCTCGCCCTGCCGGATCTCCTCCGGGCCGCCCAGCGCGCGTTCGACGAGACCGGCGGGCTCCACGCCGCTGGCCTCTTCACGCCGGCCGGCGAGCTGATCGCGATCCGCGAGGACGTCGGCCGGCACAACGCGCTCGACAAGCTCGTCGGCTCGCAGGTCCTGGCGAAGGCGATGCCCCTCCACGACCGGCTCCTGATGGTCAGCGGCCGGGTGAGCTTCGAGATCGTCCAGAAGGCCGCCGTGGCCGGGATCCCGATCGTTGCTGCCGTCTCCGCCCCCTCCGACCTCGCGATCCAGGCCGCCGATCGGCTCGGTGTCACGCTCGTCGGCTTCCTGCGGGGCGACGGCTTCAACGTCTACGCCCACGACGAGCGGATCGATCTTCGGGACCTGCTCGCGTTCGACTGACGGCCTCAGCCGGCCCGGGATCAGCGCCCGCCGCCTCAGCTCGCCGCGCGCGGTCCGCGGTTCTGGACGAACTCGAAGCCGAAGCGGCCCTTGATGCAGAGATGGCCGTCCGTCACCGACGAATCGAGCGGCGAGGTCACCTTCACGATCGAGTTGTCCTGGACGTGGAGCTCCAGCACGCAGCCGACGCCGCAGTACGGGCAGATCGTCTCGGTCACGGTCTGGGCGCTCTCGTCCCATGTCCCGGCCGCCCGCCTGTCGTGCTCGGACTTGAACATCAGGGCGCCTGTCGGGCAGACGCCGATGCAGTTGCCGCAGTAGACACACGCCGAATCCGGCAGTGGAACGACGTTCTCGGTCGAGATCCGGGCGTCGAAGCCGCGCCCGGCCACGGCGATCGCGAACGTGTTCTGGGCGTCCTCGCCGCACGCCTCGACGCACTTGTAGCAGAGGATGCACTTCGAGTAGTCCCGGACGTACAGGTCGTTGTCGACCTTGACGGGCTGGCGGACGGTCTGGGCGGCGTCGACGGGTGGCGGGTGGTGATGGCCGGCCTCGAGGTGGTCGCGCTCGCCGGCGGTCGCGGGCGGTGCGGGCGGACCATAGCGCGCCGGGTCGGCCTCGTAGCGTGCGATGTACCCGGCCGCCGCGGGCGCGGTCGAGAGGTCGACCGACGAGCCGAGGAACTCCAGGACCATCTTCCGACTGAGCCGGACCCGCTCGGTATCGGTCTGCACCTCCATCCCGGGTTCGACCTTGCGAGAACAGGCCGGCACGAGGACCCGCGAACCGGTGACCTCGACGACGCAGACGCGGCACACGTTGACCGGGGTCAGGTTCTCGAGATAGCACAGGGTCGGGGTGTCGATCCCCTCGGCCCGGCAGGCCTCGAGGATCGTCGAGCCAGCGGGGGCCGAGACGGTCACGCCGTCGATCGTGATCTCGACCGCGGCCCGGACGGCGGCCGGCGGTGGCTCCGGTGGCCGGGATGGGCGGGCGGCCGGCCGCAGCAGGATGTCCGTGAGGGGCTGGGCGGCCGGCGGCTCGCCGGCGTGCGGGACGTTGGCGGCGGGCGCCGGGTCGCGCTCGAGGCTCAACCCGTCGCTCACAGCGCCACCAGCTCCGGCTGGCGGAGCGCGCTCTCGATCGCCGAGCTGGCGGTCTGGCCGAGACCGCAGATCGACGCGTCGCGCATCGCCTGGCCGATCTCCCGGAGGAGGGCGATGTCCCCGTCGCGGCGCCCGTGAGCCGCCGCCGCTCCGGACGACAGACGGGCCAGGAGCTCCTCCTGGCGGACCGTGCCGACCCGGCACGGCACGCACTGCCCGCACGACTCGTCGCGGAAGAAGCGGGCGATCCTCGTGAGCGCCCCGACCAGGTCGGCCGTTTCGTCGAAGACCATCACGACGCCCGATCCGAGTGTCGCCCCGATCGCCCGGGTCGCCTCGAACGTGAGTGGCGTGTCCAGCGCGTCCGGACCCACGAAGACGCCGGCCGCGCCACCGAGGAGCACGGTCTTCAGATCGCGCCCGCCGGCGACGCCTCCGGCCAGCTCGATCAGGCCGCGGAGGGTCACGCCGAACTCGACCTCGTAGACGCCCGGCCGGGCGACGTGCCCCGAGATGCAGAACAGCTTCGGGCCGGCCGAGCCGTCGGTGCCGATCGCCTTGAAGGCAGCCGCACCGCCCTCCTCGCCGACGATCTGGAGGACGTTGACGAGGGTCTCGACGTTGTTGACCGCGGTCGGCTTGCCGAACAGGCCGACCTCGACCGGGAACGGTGGCTTGTTGCGCGGCTCGCCCCGCTTGCCCTCGATCGACTCGAAGAGCGCGGTTTCCTCACCGCAGATGTAGGCACCGGCGCCGCGCCGGATCTCGATCTCCAGCTCGCCGAGGAGGCCGGCCTCGGCCGCCGACGAGACCGCGGTCGTGATCCGCGTCTCCGCGAGCGGGTACTCGCCCCGGATGTAGAGGTAGGCCTTCGTCGCGCCGACGGCGAACGCCTCGATCGCCATCGCCTCGACGACGGCGAACGGGTCGCCTTCCATCAGCACCCGGTCCTTGAACGTGCCCGGCTCGGATTCGTCGGCGTTGCAGACCAGGTAATGCGGCTGGGCCGGCTGGGACGCGACCGCGGCCCACTTCCGGCCGGTCGGGAAGGCGGCGCCGCCACGACCGACGAGGCCCGCTGCGGTGACTTCCTCGATGACCTGCTGCGGACCGATCGCGCGGGCCCGAGCGAGCGCCACGAACCCTCCTTGGGCGCGGTAGTCCTCGAGCGAGGTCGGGTCGACGACGCCGATCCGGGCGAGCAGGCGGAGGCCCGGCTGCCGGGCCTGCGGGACCGCGGCGGCGGCACCCGGATCGTCCGAGGACGCCGGCCCGGCGTCGGCCAGGCGCGTGGCCACTCCGACCGCGTCGACCGGCGCGGCGACCACCGTCCTCGGCTCGGTGCCGGCCCGGGTGATCATGACGGCCGGCGCCCGCTCGCAGACCCCGAGGCACGACGAGCGCAGCCAGGTCCGCTGCCCCTCGGTGCCCGGCTGGCCCTCCGGCCCGATCGTCCGTTCGAGATCCGCGCACAGCTCGTCCGAGCCGGCGAGACGGCAGGCGAGGTCGTCACAGACGTGGGCGACGACCGGCGGCCGGGGCGTGGTCGCGAAGAGGGCGTAGAACGTCGCCACGCCCCAGGCCTCGGCCGGCGGCACCGTCAGCCGCCTGCAGACGTAGTTCATTGCCGGCTGGCTGATCCACCCGACGCGTGACTGGACGGCGTGGAAGACCGGGATCAGCAGGTCCCGCCGGGACCGCGCTTCGTGCCCGCCACGGGCGACGTGGCCATCGGTCCGAGGGTCCCGCGCTCCGCCGCGCCAGCCGGATTCCGCGGGGCCGAGAATCGCGTCGACCGCCGCCCGCTCGGCCGGGGTGGCGAGCGGCCCGATGACGTGGAGGTCCATCGCGGTCGAGTGTAGCCGTGGGGGCGAAGCGGCGGCTGTCGAGCCGGCCCGCTCCGCCGCACGGTCACGACGCCTCGAGGAGCCGCTTCGCCGTATCGAGGCCGGCCATCTCGCCGTCCATGGAGCGCTGGACCGGTCCGGACAGGAACCACTTCTTGATCCCGCCCAGCTCGGCAGCCAACGTGAAGTGGACCTCGGTGCCGTTGGGCGTCTCGATGAACCGGAACGTGCCCCGCGGACGCGCCGGCCCGGCCACGACCTGGAACTCGTAGCGTGACGGCGGCTCGTACGCCGTCACCTCGATGTCCGCCGCAATGCCGCGTCCACGCGGGCCGGCGACGACCTGGTGGATCTTCCGCCCGACGCCGGGCGGGTCCGCCGTCGAGATCTCCTTGACGTGAGACCGCCAGGACCGGTCGTTGACCGGGTCCGAGAAGAACCCGAAGACCTGGTCCAGCGGACGGGCAATGACGATCGTCCGATTGGCACCTGGCATGACGTGCGTTCCTCCTCGTAGTGGCGTTCATCGTGCGCCGCCCCGAGCTCCAGCGCACGGTCGGCCGAGCCCGGCGCGCGGCGTCGGTCAAGGTCGAGCGGGAAGGCCCTTCGGTTGCCAGCTCGCAGCGTCCCACTCATCGTCCGGCTTCGCCAGCTCGACGACGAGATCGTCGAGGCCTCGTTCGAGGCCATCGACCACCCGCTGCTCGATGCCGGGCATCGTCTTGAGGGCAACGCCCAGCATCATGTTGGCGGCGAAGCCCTTGGGTCGGATGGCCATTGCCAGGGTCAGGTTCGTCTTCCCGTCGGGCGTCGGGACGAGATCGGCGGCGCCTTCGCCGCGGATCCGGCCCTGGGTCGTCCGGAGCTCGATCCGGCTCGGGCTCCGATCGACGATCTCGACGTCGACCCGGCCGCTCATCCCGAGCGCCGTCGCCGCCTGCGTGCCCGGCTCGATGGGCGGCAGCTCGCGCCGGAGACGCTCTGCGAGTTCGAGGAGGCGGGCGTGGACGACGTCGGGGCGCTGATCGATGAGCCGGCTGGCTCGGTGCTCGATCGTCAACGGATCATGATCCGGCCGTCGGGCCCGATCGGGATCCGGCGGGGATCGTCATGTCGTGGCCGCCGGCGAGGGCAGCTTCTCGAGCCGGATCGCGGTCGCTTTGAACTCGGCCGTGCCGGACTTCGGGTCGGTCGCGTCGATCGTCAGGAGGTTCGTCGCGACGTCGTCCTGGAAATGGAGGGTCATGAACGTCAGCCCGGGGCGGAGCGACTCGTCGATCCGGATCGGGACCTCGACGTGGCCGCGCCGCGACACGACGCGGACTCGCTCCCCGTTCGCCAGTCCGTAGACTTCCGCATCCTCCGGCGAGATGTCGAGCGACTCCCCTCGCCGCAACGGCGACGTGTAGCCGCCCGTCTGGACGCCGGTGTTGTACGAGTCGAGGCGGCGACCGGTCGTCAGCCGGATCGGGTAGTCGTCGTCGAGCTTGTCGACCGGCGGATCGTGGTCGACCGCCACGAACGGGACGCGGTTACCGGGCACCGGGTCCTCCCAGAGCCTGCTGTGGAGGAACAGCTCGCCCGGATGGCTCTCGTCGTAACACGGCCACTGCAGCCCGCCCAGGTCGTCGAGCCGTTGGTACGACATCCCGGCGTGGACCGGCGACAGCGCCCGGACTTCGTTCCAGACGTCCTCGGCGGTCTGCCAGCCCCAATCGGCATCCATCCGTCGGGCGATCTCCGCGATGATCCAGAGGTCGTCGCGCGCCTCGCCCGGAGGGTCGAGCGCCTTCCGGACGCGTTGCACCCGGCGCTCGCTGTTCGTGACCGTGCCCTCGCTCTCCGCCCAGGACGCGGCCGCCGGCAGGACGACGTCGGCCAGCTCCGCGGTCGCGGTCAGGAAGATGTCCTGGACGACCATGAACTCGCGGGTCGACAGGAGGTGCTTCGCCTTGTTCTGGTCGGCCTCGCTCTGGACCGGGTTCTCGCCGATCACGTAGAGGGCCTGCAGCTCGCCACGCTCCATGGCGTCGAACATCCCCGACAGGTGCAGGCCGCGCTTCGACGGGACGGCGACGCCCCAGCGCGCGTCGAACTTGGCGCGGAGTTCGTCGTTCTCGACGTGCTGGAAGCCCGGCAGCCGATCCGGCAGCGCGCCCATGTCGCCGCCGCCCTGGACGTTGTTCTGGCCGCGGAGCGGGTTCACGCCACTGCCATAGCGGCCGACGTGGCCGGTCAGCAGGACGAGGTCGATGAGGGCGAGGACGTTGTCGACCGCGTTGTGATGTTCGGTGATTCCGAGGGTCCAGCAGATCATCGCCTTGTCGGCCGTGGCGAAGGCGTGGGCCATCTCGCGGATCGCCTCGGCAGGGACGCCCGTCTCGCGTTCGGCGTACTCGAGCGTGTAGCTCTCGACCTTCGTCCGGTAAGCCTCGAAGTCGCTCGTCGCCCGGGCGATGAACGCCTCGTCCTCCAGTCCCGCGGCGATGATCTCACGGCCCATCGCGTTGGCCAGGGCGATGTCGCTGCCGACGTCCAGGCCAAGCCAGACGTCGGCCCACTCGGCCGAGCTCGTCCGGCGCGGGTCGACCGCGTACAACCGCGCTCCGTTGCGGACGCCGCGGAGGAGGTGGTGGAAGAAGATCGGATGCGTCTCGCGGGCGTTGCTGCCCCAGAGGACGATCAGGTCCGTGTCCTCGACC
>DASUPH010000318.1:0-2426 GCA_036276275.1 Candidatus Limnocylindrales bacterium | reverse complement strand
GAGAGCGTCGTCGCCGGCGACGAGCCCGACGGGGATCCCCCACTGGCCGAGGACGCTGGCATTCAACCCGGTCTCACCGACCGGCCGGCCGTTCAGGCGCGTCTCGGTCGGGCGGCCGGAGAACGTGTGGGCGATCGTCCCGGTCGGGTGACCGGCACGGGCGTGGTACCCGACGAAGAGGGCGACGGCAAAGCCCTCCTGCGGACCCGCGCCGGCGACCATCGACCAGGCCTTCTGACCCTGCAGGAGGCGGGCCGCCGGATCGAGCGTCTGCGGATCGAGGTTGTACATCCCGCCATGGCTGTCGTTGACGAGGATGGCGGTCGCTCCACCGGCCCGGCAGCCCGCGATCGCGGCGTTCGCCTCGGCGGTCATCAGCTCGACGGCTCCCGGGTAGCCGGCGTCGCCCCGGTTGGTCGGGTTCGGGTGGCTGACGCCGGCGATCCCTTCCATGTCGACGCTCAGATAGACCTTCATCCGGAGCCCTCCTCGGCGGATCGCGCGCCGGGCGATGACGGTGCGGAGCGCGCCGGCCGGCCGATCCAGACGTGACCGTCGACGAACCGCTCGGCTTTCCAGATCGGGGCCCGGGCCTTCGTCTCGTCGATCCCGTAGCGAGCCGCCTGGAACGCCGCATCGCGATGTGGGGCGACCGCGACGACCGCGATGCTGACCTCGCCGAGCGGCACGTCGCCGGTGCGGTGGACGATCGCGATGCGCTCCACGCCGAATTGCCGGGCAATCTCATCGGCGATCGAGGCCAGGACGTTCAGCGCCATCGTCTCGTGGGCCTCGTAGCCGAGTGAGTCGACGGCTCGGCCGGCGTGCCGGGCGGCCTCGGCCTCCTGGCCGGGTGCCGGTGTCCCGGGGGAGCTGCGGGTCCGACCGAGAAATCCCACGATCGCGCCGTCCTCGTCGGTGGCGAGCCGGTCCGCCAGGTCGGCCAGGATCGCGCTCGTGACGGGCGCCTCCCGCAGCTCGAGGATCCGCTTCGGGGAGCCGCTGTTCCCGTTCGCTCCGCCGCTCACCGGCGGGATGAACGCAACCTCATCGCCTTCAGCCAGGGCCGTGGCCGCGTCGGCGTATTCCCCGTTGCGGGCGAAGCGGACCGATGGACGGCCCGGGGCCAGAACGGGATGGCGATCGACGACCGCGGCCCACGACGTCTCGATCGTCGCGCCATCGTCCAGCTCGAGGCTCAGCTCGCGCGCGCCGGCGAGCTCCCGCTGGAGGGCGAACAGCCGGACCCGGACACGCATCGGCCGGTCAGCCCCGATAGCCGGCGACGAGCAGGCCGTCGCCCAGCGGAAGGATCGTCGCGTTGAACCGGAGATCGGCGAGGACGGCGGCGTCGAAGGCACGGAGCGCCTCGGTGTTCTCGTCGTGCACGTCGGGATCGGCGACGCGGCCGCTCCAGAGGACGTTGTCCGCCACGACCAGGGCGCCCGTCGCGAGGCGCGGCACGAGCGCCTCGAGGTAGGCCGCGTACTCCGGCTTCAGGGCATCGATGAAGGCGAGATCGAACGGTCCCTCGAGGGCCGCCTCGCCCGCGCCGAAGGCGTCGAGAGCCCGAGCCGTCACGATCTCGATCCGCTCGTCGGCGATGCCCGCCTGCCGCCACCAGCCCCGGGCGAGGTCGGTCCGGGACCGATCGGGGTCGATCGTGACGATCCTGCCGTCACTCGGCTGGCCGACGGCCAGCCACAAGGTCGAGTAGCCGTAGGCGGTTCCGACCTCGACGATCCGCCGGCGGCCCGCGGCCAGCGCCGCCAGGGCCCGGCCGCTGTCCCGGTCGACGATGGGGATCTTGTCGGGTGCCGCGGCCGCCTCGATCGCGGCGAGCGCATCGCCGAGCGGCGGCGCGAGAGCCTCGATCCAGTCGAGCTCGGTGGCGCCGGGCAGCCACGATCGATCGTTCTTCATCGGACGGTCACCGCGCCGCGCAGACCCGTCATACCAGGAGCCCCGCCCCGAAGTAGAGACCGGCCGCGAGGATCGTGCCGGCCGCGATCGTCCCGACGTTGATGTACAGGAGCCCGGTCGCGGATTCCATCGATCGGCTCCGCGCGGTCTGGACCGCGGCCCACGACACGACGAGCGGGAAGAGCAGCCCGACGATCAGGCGGAGCCAGACGAACAGCGCCCACGGCCCGACGAGGACGGCGAACGGCCCACCGCCTCCGGGACCCGCGCCCGTCGAGACCCAGACCGCGAACAGGACCACCTGCAGGGCGACCACGACGAGGAGGCTCCGCGAGATCAGGATCAGCGGCGCCTCCGGCAGCTTCGGCGTGACGAGGTACCAGTGACCGAGGATCATCGCGGCGAAGACGCCACCGGTCGCGACCGCCAGCACGGCCAGCTGGAGGAGGAGGGGGATCGCGAGCAGCGATCCGCCGCCCCAGGCCAGGGCGCCGCAGACGAGC
>DASUPH010000317.1:0-9765 GCA_036276275.1 Candidatus Limnocylindrales bacterium | reverse complement strand
CCGCGCCCGATCGGGTCGATCGGACGGCGGCTGGCCCTCCGGATGGCGGTCTTTTCCGAGCCGGGACAGAGCCGGGCGGAGATCGCCGGCGGAGACGTCGACCTTGCGGCGCTTCACCCAGCGCTGGCCGCTGCGGCGAGGGCCGGCGTCGAGCGAGCCGCTGCCAACCGGTCCCATCGACTCTGGGCGGTCGAGCGCTACGTCGAACGGCTCGGCGACCTCGTTCCGGCGTGGGCGGTCGTCGGGCGGCCGTACGTGCGGATGCCGATCATCGTCGATGATGCGGCTCCGGTGACCGCGAGACTCCGGGCGGCCGGCCTCGATCTGGGCCCTCGCTGGTTCGACGCGCCGGTTCATCCCACGGGCAGCCGAAGCTCCTACGTACCGGGCTCGGCTCCGATCGCCGAATCCCTGTCACGCCGGATCCTGAGCCTGCCAACGCATCCGCTCATCAGAGCGGACGACATCGACGAGATCGCCCAGGTGATCTTGTCCGCGCCGGGATGACCGAGGATCGACGGCCCAACGTGTCGCTCGCACGACTCGGACCCTCGAGTCGGCTGTTCGTGGCCCGGGCGATCGGCCTGACCGCTGGCGTCGTGACTGTCCTGATCACCGCCCGAGTGCTCGGGCCCGAAGGCCGCGGTCACGTCGCGTCATTTGCCGTCCTCACGATGACGGCGTCGACGATCCTCGGCTTCGGGATGGGCATCGGGGCGTACAGCCTGACCGCGTCAGATGGCGTCGATGCCAGCGCCCTCGCGCCGCCGTTCGTGCTGTGGGCCTGTTTCGTGGTCGTGGCGACGACGGCCATCGCTCTCGCGGCCGGGGCGGTCGGGCTGCTGGAGGCCTGGGTCGGTGCGGCTGGCGTCATTCTCGGGCCGATGGCCGGGCTCGCCGCCGGCACCCAGTTCCTTGCCCTCGGGTTCACCCAGTTTGCGACCGGGCTGGGCCGTTCCGGCGTCACCGCCCTCGGCTACGGCCTGCCATCGATCTGCATCATGATCGCGACGCTCGTGGCGGTGGTCTTCATGCCATCGGAGCCCGGGTTCATCGGGGCGCAGGTCGCCGGATGGATCGTCGCCGCGACCGCGATGGTCGTCATCCTCGGGCTGCCCATCCGGCCGTCTTCCCGCGGACTCCGGCGGTTGGTCGAGCGGGCGCGGACCGCAGGCGTCGGCGAAGTCGCCAACGCCCTTTCCTACCGGCTCGACGTGCTCATCCTTGGGCCGATCTCCGGGGCAGGCAGCGTCGGCATCTACAGTCTTGCCGTCCAGGTCCTCGAGCCCATCTGGATCGTCTCGTCCGCCGCAAGCACGGGTCTCCTGATTCGCCTTCGCAACATCCCCCGGTCCAATTGGTGGAAGACGACGCGTGCCAGCGTGCCATTGGTCGTCGGTCTCACGGCGCTGGGAGCCGTATGCGCGATCGTCCTGCTGCCGATCATGATCGCGTTCGTCGGCCGTGGATTCGACCAGAGCCAGCAAGTGGCGCTGGTCCTGGCTCCGGGCATCGTCACGCTGGCCGTCAGCAAGGTGCTCGCCGCCTACAACATCGCGTCAGGGCGTCTGGGCATGAGCAGCTTCGTCGGGGTCGCCACCGTCGTGGTAACGACCGCGCTGGACCTGGCGCTGATGCCTCAGTTGGGTGCCATCGGCGCCGGGATCGCCTCCAGCGTCGGATACGGTTTGTCGATGGTCATCTGGATCGTCGGATCGCGCCGCCTGGCGCAGCGCGCTTTGATCGAAAACCGGCACGCGTGAGCCGTCTTCGCGTCGCTCACGTCGTCCGCCGTTTCGGAGGCCTGACCGAGCCGTTCATCCTCGAACGGGTCGTCGGCGATCGGGATCAGGCAGAGCTGTGGACGGAACGGCTGGACCAGACCGTTCCGGGGCTGGCCGTCCGGACCGTGCACGTTCCGTGGATTGCCCCCGGCTCGATCGGCGAGCGCGCCTTCCACCGTTTCCCGGCGATCGGACCGTTCCTGGCAGGCCAGTACGAGGCAGTCGAGCGCGCGAGCTCACCCGATGTCATCCATGCCCACTACCTGACGACCGGTTGGCTGGTCGGCCGGCGGACAACCTCGCCGCTCGTCGTCAGCACATATGGCTTCGACGCCACGGCGATGCCGCGCAGATCGGGTTGGCGGACCGCGTTCCGCGGCCTCCAACAACGAGCGGCTGTCATCGTCGCCGAGGGTCCGTTCATGCGCCAGACGCTGATCGACCTCGGGTTTGACGGAGATCGCGTTCGGGTTGTGCCGATCGCCGCAGGGTTCGAGCGCCTGACCTACCGTGACCCCCAGCCGCCCGAGGGCGCCCTGCGCGTCATGTCGTGTGGGCGCCTTGTCGAGAAGAAGGGTCACGACGGCGCGATCCGGGCGTTCGCGGCAGCGGGCCTGCCGGGCGGATCGCGGCTCGATATTGTTGGCGACGGTCCTATGAGGGCGCAGTTGATGCGACTAGCGACTCGACTTGGGCTCGAGGGCGATGTCCGCTTTGTCGGGTCGCTCGACCGTCGCTCGTATCTCGATCACTTGGCTACGATTGACCTGCTCATTGCCTCGTCGCGGACCGCCCGCAACGGCGATTCGGAAGGAGGGGCACCGACGACCATCCTCGACGCCCAGTCCATCGGCGTACCGGTAATTGGCTCGGATCACTGCGACATTCCCTTTCTCATCGAGGATGGCGTGACCGGATATCTCGCTGCCGAAGGCGACGACAGTGCGCTTTCTGACGCCATCCGGCGGGCAAGCGACGATCGGGATCAATGGCCGCTCGTCACGCGAGCCGGCCGCGCCCAGGTCGACCGTCGGCACTCGGGTGAGAGCGTCGCGGCTCTGGTCGAGTCGATCCACCACGAGGCGGCCCGCGGATGAGCACGACCGTCGCACTCGCCTCGATCGTCGCCCTCGGCATGTGGACCGGGCTCGCACGGGCCGTGTTCGGACGCCCGATCTACGCCGCCGTGCTCGACGCCGCGGTCGTCGGCCTGCTGGTGGTCGCCGCCGTGTCCGCGTACCGGTCGCCCAACCGGCGTCGTCTTCTGCCGATCGACGTGCTGCTGATCGCCTACATGGCGATCTCAGTGATGCAGATGTTCAACCCGAACGTCCCATCGGTCCTCGTCGGGTTGGAAGGCCTCCGGAAGACCGCGTTCATGGTCGTCGGCTACGGCATCGTTCGGCTCGCGCCGGCGATCGACCCGGAGCGATTCCTGCGGATCGTCGCGATCGGGATGATTCCGGCCCTGCTCTGGTCGATCCGCCAGTTCATCGCGCCGTCATCGCTCGAGCTGGAGATCATCGCCGGCTCGGGGACCTCGCCGATCAGCTTCCACTCGGGGACGGTCCTGCGGGCGTTCGCGCCGACCGCGAGCCCGTTCCACCTGGGCATCCTCGCCGGATCGGCCGCCGTGATCGCGGTCGCGCTCGCGAACTGGCGATCGATTCGCTGGTCCGCGGTTGCCGTGATCGCCGCGACCGCTCTCGGCCTGTCGCTGACGCGGGCGAACATCATTGCCACGGTCGCCGCCCTGGGCGTGCTGGCCCTCGCCGGGCTCTGGATCGATCGACGACCGCGGATCGCGGGGCTCGCCACGGCGGCTGCGGGCGTGGCGATCGTCGCGGCGATCCTGGCCTCCTCGAGCCAGCCGCCGTACGTGCTGCCGGGGTCGCAGGGTCCGTCGCCGGGGACGCCGGGCGGGCCCGGAGGCGGTCCGGGCCCGATCACGATCCCGGATCCGCTCGCCGACCGGTCTCTCCAGTTCCGATTCCAGTTCTGGGAGAAGCAGCTAGCTGCGGCGGCGGAACGACCGCTGATCGGCTACGGCACGAGCTCGGCGGCGGACGGCTTCGATCGGCTGTACGCAGGGACTTCCGGCCGGAACTTCGAGCCACATTCGATCTATCTGAAAATCCTGCTCGAGCAAGGCGTCGCGGGCTTCGTTGTGTTCCTCGCGATCTTCCTGGGCCTGGCCATCGTTGGGGTTCGCCGAGTCCGCGAAGGAGGTCCGTTCGGCAAGATCGCCCTCGGCCTTCTCGTTCTTGTCCTCGTCTCGGGCTTGACCGGCCCCATGCTCGACGCATATCCGTTCAACCTCCTGTTCTGGGCAGTCGCCGGTGCGATGGTTCGCCTCGAGTCCGAACGGTCACGTCGCCCCGTGATCGAGGCGTGACAGCCACCCGTGCGGTCGTGGCCTTTCCCTTCCACGACTGGCGCAAGTCCCAGCTCGAAGGAATCCGGACGCGCGACGGTCACCTGCTGCGGGAACTCGCGAAGAACCCCGCGATCGGGCCACTCCTGATCATCGATCGACCCGTCTCCCGGGCGGAGCGACTGACCCGGCGACAGCCGGTCCCGATCCGTGGGACCCCGATCGGTTCGCGGACAGGAGATGGATGGCGTGGCTGGCTGACGTCACCTGAACCCGGCATTGTCGTCCTCGACGTGGCCGTCAACGACGTTTGGAACGTCGTTCGCCTCGGTCGCGGCTGGTGGTTCGAAGTCTTCCGTCAGCCGCGAATCTATGAGGCGGTCGAGTGGGCGATCGACACGGTGATCGGGAACTCGTCGAGGGATTTTGCCTGCCTTGCATGGACGCCGACGGCCGCCCCGATCCTCGAAGCCCTTCAACCCGCGCGACTCGTCTTCGACTCGCTCGACAATTGGTTGATCCACCCCGTGTTGCGTCGCCACGAGCGACAGGCACGGGCCGCGTACTCCGCGATCTTTGCCCGGGCCGACGTCATCCTTGCGTCGGGAGCGGCATCCGCAGCCGCGTTCGCGCCGTTCGGGGTACCGATCTCAATCGTGGCGAACGGGGTCGACATTGACAGGTTCGGCGCAGCTCTCGAGCGACCAGCGGACATGCCGCCCGGTCTGATCGTCGGATACGCGGGCAAGTTGGCGGGACGCATCGACGTCGACTTCTGTCGGGCCGTTGCCGGCTTGCTCCCAGACGTACAGTTCGTCTTTCTGGGTCCTGTGATGGACCTCCACGTTCGGACGCTGGCGAAGATCCCGAACGTTCACCTGCTGGGTGACCGCCGCCCCGAGGTGCTGCCAGCCTACCTTGAGAGCTTCGATATCGGATGGATCCCGCATCGCGTCGGTGAAGGGGAGACAGGCGGCGACCCGATCAAACTCTACGAGTACTGGGCGGCAGGACGTCAGGTCGTCACAACCGCGATCGACGGCTCAGACGGTTGGCGCGATCGCGCATTCGTTGTCGCCGACGCGGCCGAGGCCGCATCTAGCATTCGACTGATTCTCTCCGGTGACGCGATGAAAGAGGTCTGGGTTGACCCGGATCGACTGTGGTCAACAATCGCCGAAAGGCTGGCTGCTGCCCTCGTGTCCGAGAACGAATCCTTCGCCCCAAGCGCTACCGGAGTACCGAACGCCGGTGATTTGCGCTTCAACGCCCCGCCATCATCGCCGGCACCGTCTTGAGCATGATCTTGACGTCCAGCCAGAGCGACCAGCGGTCAATATAGGCCAGGTCCAGCGCGACCCATCGGTCGAATTCGGGGTCGCTCCGCGCCTCGACCTGCCAGAGCCCGGTAATACCGGGCTTCATGGAGAGACGTCGGCGATGCCAGATGTCGTAACCGGCGACCTCGGTCGGCAGCGGCGGTCGCGGCCCCACCAGGCTCATCTGGCCGACGAGCACGTTCCACAGTTGGGGCAGCTCGTCGAGGCTCGTCCGGCGCAGGACGCTGCCCGTTCTCGTGAGTCGAGGATCGTCGTCCAGCGTGAAGGCATGCCCGACGAGGACGTTCTGATCGCGCAGCTCCTCGAGGCGGTCCTCGGCATCGACGGCCATGGTCCGGAACTTGACGACCGGGAACGGCCGGAGATTGAGCCCCACGCGCTCCTGGCGGAACAGGACCGGTCCACCATCGACGGCCTTGACCCACATCGCGACCGCCGCCATCACGGGCGACAGGACCACCAGGCCGACCGCGGCGCCAACGACGTCGAGGAGCCGCTTCAGGAGCAGGGCGGCGGCGTGGTCCGGACCCCGGACGAGGGACAGGACGACGATCCCGTCGAAGTCCTCGGCCCGGCCGCCGGTCAGGGTCGGCGCGGCGCCGTCGAGCGGAATCCGGACGATCCGACCCTCGTCCTGGCACAGGCGGGCGATTGGTTCGACGAGTGCCGCGTCGTCGGGCTCGAGGCAGATCGCGACCTCGTCGATCACCCGGGCGTGGAGGATCGCCTCGAGATCGTCGATGCGACCGAGGCGGATTCCGAACGATTCGACGGGCAGGCCGGGGTCGACCTCGGTCCCGATGAAGCCGACGATCCGCAGGCCCAGCTCGCGGTGGCGCCGGATGCGCTCGGCGAAGTCACGGGCCGACGTTCCGTCGCCCACGATCAGGAGGAACCGGGCGCTGCCGCCCCGCCGGCGAAGGAGCCGGAAGCCGAGGCGGAGGATCGTCCGGACGGCCATGGTGGCGACGATCTCGATCACGAACAGCTGGACGATGAACAGGCGGCTGACCGCCGGCAGCTTGAACGCGTAGAGCAGGCAGAAGACGAGGACCGCCAGCACCAGGGCCGATCGCACGACGTCGACGAGCTCGGATCGGATCGACCAGCGGGCCCGCATCCGATACAGGTTGGTCAGCCAGAGGCCGCTCACCCAGAGCGCACCGAACATGGCGGCCACCATGAAGGGGCCGGGACCGATCTCGGTCCAGCGGGCCCGCCAATCCCCCCCGAAGCGGGCAATCGAGACGAGGCAGAACAGGGCGAATGCGCCGATTCCGTCGGCAGCCATCAGGGCCAGCCGGAAGGTGGTCGCGTGGCGCCGGATCATCGCGTTGCGGTCACGGTGGCGGTGACGCCGTCCCGGTCTCGGCGTAGCGGCTGTCGGCGCCGAACACGGCGACCGACAGCTTCGCCATCCGGCCCATGTCGAGCTGGAGGATGTATACGCCGCCGGTCGTGTTCGTCGGCGGGTGGACCGCGTACGGCGGCCCGAGGACCTTCTTCTCGGTGGTGTCGTCGCTGACCTTCGAGGCCATGTCCACCAAGTCGCGAACCTGGTCGGAGGGATAATTCGTCCTGATCGACGAACCCACGGCCTTGAGCAGTTCCGGCAGCCGAGCCAGGACGCCAGGGTCGGTCAGCTTCTTGCGCAGGGCGCTGAGCACCTGCTGCTGGCGAGCAGCCCGCGTGAAGTCGTTGTCGCCGGTGCCCTGGCGCGATCGGACATAGGCAAGCCCGTTCTTGCCGTTCAGGTGAACAGGCCCGGCCTTGAGTTGGAAGCCCTTGGTCCCGTCGAACCAGTCGTAATGCGGGTCATCGATGCGCTTGGGATTGACGACGTCGACGCCGCCGACCACATCGATCATCTTCTGGAACCCCTCCAGATTGATCGCTGCGAAGTACTGGATCGGTACGCCGGCGAGGTATCCGACCTCCTTGGCGAGGGTCGGCAGGCCTCCGTCGGGGAACTGATCCGGATGGAATCGGGCGTAGGTCATCAACGAGTTGATCTTGCCTTTGTAGGTCCCACCGCCGTAGAGCGGGAAGTTGGAGATGTCGCGCGGGAAGCTGAGCATCGCGACCTTGCCCGTGTCCGGATCGACGCTGACGAGCATGATCGTGTCGGTCAGGGCGTGCTCGCGGCCGTGGCCCGAGTCGATCCCGGTCACGAGGATGGAGATCCGCTTTGACGTGGTCGGGGGCGTCGGGAACGGCGTCGCCTGGAAGTCGATCTCGTTGCTGCTCGGATCGGGCGTTTCGTTGGTCGAGGGCGTGGCGTCCGGCCCCTTGTCACCCACGAAGATCTGAGATCCCGCATCGTAGAACGCCCAAGTCACGGTACCGACCCAGGCATGACTGAGGATCACGAGAGCCGCCAGGCCGGCGAACAGTGGAACCACCACGCGTCGCGGTGGCGGGCTCCGCCGGTCGCCGCCGAACAGGGCGTCGGCCATCGAGAAGAGGCGCCAGATCGCCAGCAGGACCACGAGGATGACCAGTGTCAGTGCAACCGTCGGGTCCAGCAGGGTCGCCGCGAAGCGCTCGATCCCGCCGAGCAGCTGAACGACGACGATCAGGACGGCGGCAAGAACCGGCAGTCCGTAGAGCGCGGCCGTCCGCCGGCGGCCTTGATACAACTGCCCGAGGCCCGGCCACAGAAAGGACAGGAAAACAGCGATCGATGGAGAGCGCGAGGCGGCTCCGGCGACGGTGTTGTTGACCACGATCTCGGCGACCTTAACATTCTCAGACCGCACACGACCCCCCGCCGATCGCTCTGGTCAGCAATCAAATGATCGACCGGGAGCCTACATCATCCGCCTGATTGACGTCGACGTGGACGCCCCGGGCGATCACTTCTTGGCGTAGCGGCTGTCGTCCCCGAAGATCTTGATCGACAGTTTTGCCATCCGGGCCATGTCGAGCTTCAGCGTGTAGGTCCCGCCCGTCGTCTCGTTTGGCGGGTGGAGGGCATAGGGCGGGCCGAGCACGACCTGGGTGATGGCTGCCTGCGTCGTTCGGGTCGCGAGGTCGACCACCTCCGCGATTCGATCGGGCGGGAAGTTCGTGCTGATCGTCTCCCCTGCGACGTTGAGGATCGAGGGGATTTTCGTGATCATCTCGGGCTTGATCAGCTTGTCCCGTAGCGCGAGCAGGACCTGCTGTTGGCGACGGGCGCGGGAGAAGTCGCTGTCACCGAGCCCTTGGCGAGAACGGACGTACGCCAGGGCGGTCCTGCCATCGAGCGTGTGCACGCCCGCCGACAGGAAGAAACCGGGTGGCGCCTTGTCGATCCAGAGGTACTTCGGGTCGTCGATCGCCCGTGGATTGTCGACGGCGACGCCGCCGACCAGGTCGATCATGCGCCGGAAACCATCGAGGTCCAGTGCGGCGAAGTAGTGGATCGGCGCTCCGAGCAGGAACGAGAGCTCGGTGATCACGGTCTGCAGGGGCCCGTCCGGAAACTGTTTCGGGTGTGTCCGCGCGTACGTCATCAGCGAGTTGATCTTGCCGCGATAGGTCCCACCATCGGATAGCTCGAAGTTGGCGATGTCCCGGGGGAAGCTGACCATCGCCACGTCGCCGCTGACCGGGTCGACGCTCACGACCATCAGCGTGTCGGTCAGTGACTCGTTGCGCTGTGCCGCCGAATCGATTCCGAGCAGGAGGATGTTGATCCGGGCGGTCGAGGATGCCGGAGTCGCGAGCGGCGTGATCTCGAGCTCGTTGCTCGCGTTCGGTGTCCCGCCGCTCGGCGTTCCACCGGACGTGAAGATCCGTGAGCTCGCGTCGTAGAACGCCCAGGCGGCGGAACCGATCGCAATGTGACTGACGAGGACAAGCACCGCCAGGATGCCGAAGGTCCGCGCCGTGCGACCGTGCCGCAAGGGGCTCCGCAACCCGAGCCCGAGCATCGAGTCGGCGATCGCGATTAGCCGCCAGAGCCCAGTGAGGACGACGACGATGAACATCGTGAACGCCGAGGCGGGCGTGATCATGAGGGCGGCGATGTGGGCGAGGCCTTGCGTCGCGGAGAGGATGAGCAGGAACGCAACGGCGAGTACGGGCAGCGCGAACAGCGCGGCCGCGCGGGGTCGCCGGGTGTAGAGGTGCCCGAGACCCGGCCAGATGAACGACAGGATTGCGGCAACGTGGGGGGACGAGCGAGCGATAGGAGCCGGACGAGCGTGCACGCCCCTCGTGCTCGAGACGGTCTTCAAGTCGCGGCGAGTCTAACATCGGCCCCCGAATGGGGCCTCCGATG
>DASUPH010000316.1:0-14389 GCA_036276275.1 Candidatus Limnocylindrales bacterium | reverse complement strand
GAGCCGACGCTTGCCGGCGCGCACGACGAGCCAGGTCCCGTCGACCGGCGAGGGAACCGGGCCATCCAAGGCGGCCATGCGCTCGTCGCCGATCGTCAGGCCGCCCTGGCCGATCGCCCGGCGCGCCTCGCCGGCCGATGCGAACAACCCCGACGCGGTCGCGATCGCGAGCGGCCCTCCCGCCAGGTCCGCGTCGCCGAACTCGAACCCGCCGACGGCGTCGTGGAGCGTGGCAAGGATCGCCGGGTCGCGGATCGGATCGCGGGCGAAGGCGGCCGCGGCGACGCCCTCGGCGTGGCGGGCCGCCTCGGCGCCGTGCGTCCGTTCGGTCACGTCACGAGCCAGCGTTCGCTGCAGCACCCGCGTCTCGGGCGCCGTCGCCATCTCGGCCTCGACCGCCTCGATCTCCTCCCGAGACAGGAGGGTGAACCACCGCAGGTACGTGCCCGCGTCCCGATCGTCGACGTTCAGCCAGTACTGGTAGAACGCGTAGGGCGACGTCTGCCGGGCATCGAGCCAGACCGAATCGCCGCCCTCCGTCTTGCCGAACTTCGTCCCCGAGGGCGCCAGGAGCAGCTTGTAGGCCAGGCCGTGGGCGGGCGCATCGGCGCCGTCCGAGGCGCCCATCGCGTCGTCGTCCTCCACCGCCAGCCCGGCCCGGCGCCGGATCAGCTCGAGGCCGGCCGTGATGTTGCCCCACTGGTCGGCGCCGCCCATCTGGAGCTCGACCCCGAGCTCGCGGTGGAGATGCTCGAAGTCCGTCGCCTGGATGAGCATGTAGCTGAACTCCGTGAACGACAGCCCACGCTCCAGCCTGACCTGGACGGAGTCCTTCTTCAGCATGTACGGGACCGAGAAGTGCTTCCCGACGTCGCGGAGCCAGTCGATCAGGCGGATCTCCCCGAGCCAGTCGAGGTTGTTCACCATCAGGGCGCCCGTCGTCCCGGAGAAGTCGAGGAACCGCTCCAGCTGGCCCCGGATCGAGGCGAGGTTCGTTTCCAGCGTCTCGCGATCGAGGAGGTTCCGTTCCGTCGAGCGACCCGACGGGTCCCCGATCATGCCCGTGCCGCCGCCGACCAGGGCGACCGGCCGACCGCCGTGCCGCTGGAGCTGGACGAGCCCCATGATCGGGACGAGGTGGCCGATGTGGAGCCACGGCGCGGAGGGGTCGAAGCCGTTGTAGCCGGCGATCGGCCGGCCGCTCGCCAGGCGGGCCGGCAGGCCCGGCGTCGTCGAGTGGAGCATCCCCCGCCACTCGAGCTCGTCGAGCAGGCCGCCGAGGCTGCCGGATGGTCCGTCGGCCCCGCTTCCGCGCGTCACAGCACGCTCGGCCGAGCCGTCCCGACCGTCGACAAGAAGGGGGTCACCACGACCCCTATGCTATCGTGCGGCCCGACATGCAGACCAGCCTCGCGCGGCGGCAGCGCCATCGGCGCAGCCTCGGCCGCGGGCGGCCTCGCGGCTCCTCCGCCGTTCGGAGGACCGTCATTGCCATCCCGATCATCCTCTTCTCGGCCTTCGTCCTGGTCGGCGTGGCGGGCATGGTCGGGGCGGCGGCCGCCTACAACTACTACAGCCAGGGGCTGCCCGACCCCCGCGCCGCCCTGACGAACCTGACCTTCGACCAGCAGACGGTCATCAGGGACCGGACCGGCAAGGTCGAGCTGGCCAAGCTCGGCGAGTTCAAGCGCGAGGTCGTCTCGTTCGACCAGATCCCGGCCGAGATGCTCGACGCCACGACCGCGATCGAGGACAAGGACTTCTGGATCAACCCCGGATTCGACCCTGCCGCGTTCGTCTCGGCCACGCTCGACACGATCAGCGGCCACCCGCGCGGCGGATCGACGATCACCCAGCAGCTGGTCCGGGCCCGGCTCCTGCCGGAGGCCGCCTTTGCCGGCAGCCGCGAGGAGCGCAAGATCCGCGAGATCATCCAGTCCCTCCGCCTCACCGAGGCGTATCCCGGCCACGAGGGCAAGAAGGAGATCATCACCGCTTACCTCAACCAGAACTTCTACGGCAACCAGTCGTACGGGATCGCGGCGGCGGCCCGGACCTACTTCAACAAGGACCTGAAGCAGCTCACCCTTGCCCAGGACGCCCTCCTGGCCGCGATCCCCCAGTCGCCGACGAAGTTCGACCTCGTGAAGAATGCCCAGGTCGGCTGCAAGAAGGCCGTGCCCGAGGGTGGCGACTGCGCCGACGCCGACGTCCAGCTCGTCGTGCCGGACGACTCAGAGGTCGTCGTCCGGCGGAATTACGTCCTCGACCAGATGAAGACCCGCAGCCCGCTGTCGGGGACGAAGCACACCGTCAACGAGTTCGAGGCTGCGAAGCACGAGCCGGTCGTCCTCGCCCGCCAGCTCTCGAGCAACTGGCTGGCCCCCCACTTCGTCTGGCAGGTCCGCATCCAGCTCGGCTCGATCCTCTGCCCCGACGTGCCGCTCGACGAGTGCGACAAGATCGACACCGGCGGTTATCGGGTCACGACGACGCTCGACTGGACGATGCAGGCCAAGGTCCAGAAGTGGCTTCTCGCCGCCGCTTGGGTGCCCAACCACTCGGACCCGACGATCGCGCTGGCCGGTCTGAAGATCCCGAAGGGCGACTGGGGATGGCTCCAGAACCTGCGCGGCAAGAACCTCCACAACGGCGCCGCCGCGGTCATCGACTACCGGACGGGCCAGGTCCTGGCGTACGCCGGCTCAGCGAGCTACACCGCGGCCGGGAACCGCAAGTTCCAGCCGAAGTTCGACGTCCTGTCCGACGGCTGGCGCCAGCCCGGCTCGTCGATCAAGCCGATCAATTACGCGATCGGCATCGAGGACCGCCGGATGACCGCGGCGACGCTGTTCATGGACGTCGTCACCGACTTCGGCGGCAAGTTCGCACCGACCCAGGCGGACCACAAGGAGCGCGGGCCGGTCCGGCTCCGCACCGCCCTCCAGTTCTCGCTCAACATCCCCTCGATCAAGGCCGGGCTGATGAACGGCCTCGACCACTTCTTCAAGCGTTCGGCCGATTTCGGGGTCGATTACGTGCCGAGCGCGGTGCCCGTGACCTCGATGGGGATCGGCACGCTCGAGATCCACCCGATCGACCTCCTCGGCGGGTATGGCGCGATCGCGGACGGCGGCAAGCTGATGCCGCGGACGATGATCCTGTCGGTCACGACGGCCAGCGGCCAGCCCGTCTGGCCCGACGCGGCGGCCAAGGCCCGCAAGGGGAAGGTCGTGATCAGCCCCCAGACGGCCTACATCATGACCGACATCCTCGCCGGCAACACCGAGCCGAAGACGAACCCGTTCTGGGGTGAATGGGCCATCTACGACCACGGCGTCCGGCGCCCGGCGGCCTACAAGACCGGGACGACGAACGAAAACCGTGACGTCCACGCCTACGGCTTCCTCGCTCCTCCGGCCGATCCCAAGGCGCCCGCCCTTGCGGTCGGGGTCTGGATGGGCAACAGCAACAACGAACCCAACAAGGACACGCTGTCCCTGGCCTCGTCGGCGCCCCTGTGGTCGCGGATCCTGACCGACGTCAGCCGGGGCATGCCGATCGTCGACTGGAAGCGGCCGTCCGGGCTCGTCGAGGCGTCGGTCGATGCGATCACCGGGATGAAGCCGGGTCCGTTCACGTCGCGGACCGTGAAGGAGCTGTTCATCAAGGGCACGGAGCCCACGCAGGGCGATGACCTGCGGCGAACGGTCACGATCGACTCTGCCAGCAAGCTGCTCTGGCAGGATGGCTGTGTCGGGCCGATGAAGACGGTCGGCGCACTCGACTTCAGCCAGGTCGACGCGGATCATCCCGCCTGGCAGCGAGCCGACAACGGCTGGATGAAACGAGCCGCCCGGGGTGCCGGCGTCAGCGGTGGACCGAAGGGCACGGCCACCCAGTATTTCTACGGCAGCGGCTTCTTCCCGTTCGGGCGGACCTGGGGCGGCATCTTCGCCCCGAGCGAGCTCTGCCCCCTGGCCCCGCCACCGACCGAGCCGCCCTGCGCCAACCCGTTCGGGCTGTTCTGCCCGCCGCCGTCGGGCGAGCCGCCGGGACCGCCGGGCAAGACGCCCAAGCCGCCCCACTGAGCCTTCGCTACAACTTCACGATCGTCGCGCCGTCACCGCCTTCGCCGCGCTCGCCCGGTCGGGTCGCCTTGACGAGGGGGTGAGCGCCGGCGCGGGACCGGACGGCGTCGCGGAGGGCGCCGGTGCCGTGGCCGTGGATGATCACCGCCTTGTCCAGTCCGGCGAGGGCCGCATCGTCGAGATAGCGATCGAGGGCCTCTAGGGCCTCGTCGACGCGGGCCCCGCGAAGATCGAGCGATGACGCCACCGAGCGGGTCCGCTCGAGCTGCATGGCTCCGACCCCGCCACCGGACGACGTCTGGCTGATCCGGGCGTTCCGGCCGATCGTCCGGTCGGGGTCGCCCTCGTCCTCCGGCGCTGGACCCGATGTCGCCTCGAGGTCGTCGATCCCGACGCTGATCCGCATCCCGCCCGATTCGAGGGTCGCCCGGCGACCTCCCCGCTCGAGCGCGGTGATCCGACCCTCCCAGCCACCGCTGACGCTCCGTGCCCGCTCGCCGAGCTGCCACGTCCGAGGCACGGCCGGCGGCGCTTCGATCGGCGGCTCGTCGGCGGGGAGCTGGGCGAGCTGGGCCTCGGCCCGGGCGACCGCAGCGTCGAGCGACGGCGCCGTCACCGTCTCCCGCTCCAGCGCCCGGCGGGTCGCCTGAACCTCGTCGCGGATCGTATCGACGAGCTTCTCCGCCTCCTGGCGAGCCGATCGAACCGCTTCGTCGCGCTCCCGCCGGGCGCGCAGACGTTCCTCGTCGGCCGTGCGCAGCGCGGCGGTCGCCCGGGCCTCGGCCGCGCGCGCCCGCTCGAGGGTCTCGCTCGTCTCGCCCTCGGTTGCCCGGATCCGAGCGAGCGTCTCCTCGAACGCCCGCTCGTTCTCCGACAGGCGGGAGCGGGCGTCGGCGACGATCTCCGGGCTCAGGCCGAGGCGCTCGGCGATCGCGAAGGCCTGGCTGCCGCCTGGCAGCCCGATCGTCAGCCGGTACGTCGGGGAGAGCGTCTCGAGGTCGAACTCGACCGAGGCATTGCGTGCGCCGCCGGTCGTATGGGCGTAGGCCTTGAGCTCGGCGTAGTGGGTCGTGGCGGCGACGAGGGCCCCGGCCCGGATGAAATGGTCGAGCAGCGCCTGGGCCAGCGCCGAGCCCTCGGTCGGGTCCGTCCCGGCGCCCAGCTCGTCGAGCAGCACGAGGGTGCCCGGCCCCGCCGCCTCGACGATCCGGGTGATCGAACGGAGGTGGCCGGAGAACGTCGAGAGGCTCTGGGCGATCGACTGCTCGTCGCCGATGTCGGCGAAGACGTCGCGGAAGACCGGCAGCCGCGAGCCCGTGTCGGCCGGCACGTGGAGACCGGCCTGGTGCATGAGCGAGAGGAGCCCGAGGGTCCGCAGCGTGACCGTCTTGCCGCCCGTGTTCGGGCCCGTGACGACGAGGGCCGTGTAGCCGTCGCCGAGGCGGATGTCGATCGGTACCACGCGGCCGGCGAGGCCCGGGTGGCGGGCACCCAGCAGGACGACCTCGGGCCGGCTGGCGGTGTCCGCCCGGGTCCCGTCCATGTCGGCCGCCAGCTGGGCCTTCGCGGCCCACAGGTCGAACCGGGCCAGGGCGGCGAGGCTCTCGCGGAGCTGCTCGGCATTCGCCGCGATCAGGGCCGACAGCTCGTCGAGGATCCGGTCGATCTCCTCCTGGGCCGCGACCTGCGCCTCTCGCCAGGCGTTGCCGAGCTCCACCGCTACGAGCGGCTCAATGAAGAGCGTCGCTCCGCTCCCCGACGCGTCGTGGACGATGCCCTTGACCTTCGCCCGGGCCTCGGCCTTGACGGGGACCACGTAGCGGCCGTTGCGGAGGGTGATGATCGGGTCCTGGAGGGCGCCGCCGAGCTCGGAGCCGACGAGTGACTCGAGCCGGCGGCGAAGCCGGTCGTAGGCGACCCGGACCGCGGTGCGCAGGCCGCCGAGACGGGGCGATGCCGTGTCGAGGAGCTCGCCCGCCGGATCGAAGGAGCGAGCCAGCGTCGAGCGAACCGCCGGCAGCCCGTGGAGATCACGGGCGAGGGCATGGAGCAGCGGCCGGCGATCGTCGGCAAGCGACGTCTGGAGCCGCGCCGTCGCATCGAGGGTGTCGGCCAGCTCGAGGAACTGGGCCGGGTCGAGGCGGCCGCTGCGAGCCGCCCGCTCGATCGCGGGGCCGATGTCGTGCGAGGCGCCGACACCCACCCCCGGCCGCTCCGACAGGAGGGCCCGGGCCTGGTCGGTCTCGTCGAGACCGCGGGCGACGACGACCGGATCGCTGGCCGGCTCGAGGGCTTCGGCCAGCCGGCGCGACGGCGGAAACGACGTCTTGTCCGCGAGGCGCTCGCGAACCTGCGGGAACTCGAGGAGGGCGATCGAGCGCTGGTCCACGGTCCGGCCGGTCAGCCGACGACGGGTCGCGGCCGGGAGACGGACGGATGATCAGCGATCGACAGGCGCCAGGGCCGGTCCAGCCAGTCCGGGCCCGCGTAGGCGATCCCGATCCGCGTGCTCGTCACGATCGCGGGCACGGGATCCCCGGCCGGTCGCGGCGCGACCCGGACCGGCGACGACGGATCGAAGAGATCGGTCCCGGTCAGCGAGCGATCGAGACCGAAGGCAGCCGCGACTAGGGCCGGGCCGGAGGCGAGACTGGCGTCCGGGACCGCCCCGAGGCGAGCGGTCGCGGCGGCGATCAGGGCGTGCTCGTCCGCACGCGGGCCGGCCCGCCGGCGCGCGACCGCGCGCTCCGCCCGGGCCGCGCGCATCGCGTCGACGCCGGCGACAGGCTCGACCGCGCGGACGAGCAGGGCGGCCGGGCTGCCGACGGGCTCGCTGACGATGTTCAGGCAGTCATGCATCCCGTAGACAAGGTACACGTAGGCGATCCCGGGCGGCCCGTACATGACCGCGTTGCGGGCAGTTCGCCCGAACCGGGCGTGGGACGCCCGGTCCTCCTCGCCGATGTACGCCTCGAGCTCGACGATCCGGCCCGTCCGCCGGATGGGCCCGTCGTCCCGGATCAGCCAACCGCCGAGCAGCGCCCGACCGAGCTCGAGGGTCGGCAGCCCGAGGACGTCGGGAGCGGCGGCCCCTATCGCGTGCTCACCGGGACGTAGAACGCCTGGAGGTCGATCGGGATCAGCAGGCCGAAGACCGTGATGAACCCCGGAATCAGCCGTGACCGGAAGATCTCGCCCGTGGTGGACGTGTCGATCGCGTCCCAGAACGCCCGGAGCCAGGGATATTCGTTCACGGACTTGGGGATCGTCGGGATCTGGAAGAACGAGTCGAGGATGACGATGATCGCGAGGATCAGGAAGAGTCCCTGGACGATCCCCAGGAACCCTCCGATCATCTCGTCGGCGAACGTCGCCCTCTTGAACAGGTCCTGCTTGTGATAGAAGCCCTGGATCACGATGGTGAACGCGATCGTGGCGGCCACGAACACGATCGCGAACCCGAGCATCACCGCGTACTCGTCCGGGTAGTCGTTCCAGTTGTTGGCGAGGTAGCCGCCGAGCGGCCCGCGCAGGTTCGCCGCGAAGAGGAACGAGAAGAGCATCGACGCCAGGCCGAGGACCCGCCGGATCGTGCCCTGGATGAACCCCAGCACGAACATGCCGAAGAGGAAGAGGACGACGAGCAGGTCGAACCGGTTGATCGACCCCAGGATCTCCCCGATGTTCACAGTCCCTCCCAGAGGTGGCGTCCCCCGGACTCACCGCAAGCGGCAAGCCCGCCTCACGCACGGCGAGGCGGCATCAGGGTAGCAGTGGAATCGGCGGTCGCAAGCAGGACTCAGGTCCTGATCCGGCCGCCGACTGCCGAAACGGTCCGGCTGATGCCCGCGAGGGCCGCCTCGATCTCCGCGTCGGTGAGCGTCCGATCCGGCGACTGGAACGCCAGCCGCCAGGCGAGGCTCTTCTCGTCGCCGCCGAGAGGCGCGCCGCGGTAGATGTCGAACAGGGCGAGCGACACGAGCTCCGGACCGGCCTGCTCGCGGATCGCCGTCGCAATGAGCGCGGCCGGTGTCGCCTCCGGGACGACGATCGCGAGATCCCGCTCGGCAGCGGGATGCCGAGACGGGGCGACGGCCTGCACGGCGCGGAGCTCGCCGTCACCAAGGCCGGCGATGTCGAGCTCTGCGATCACGAGCCGCGCCCCGCGCAGCTCCATCTCGTCGGCGACGGCCGGGTGGAGCTCGCCAAGGACCCCGGCGAGGGCAAATCGGCCGTCTCGGCCGGCCGTGACTCGGGCGGCCCGGCCCGGATGGAGCAAGGGCTCGCCGCTCAGTGCTTCGTAGACCGGTGGGGCGAACCCCAGCCGGCGGCAGACCAGCTCGATCACGCCCTTGACGTCGTCGAGATCGTAGGGACGGGCCGGCCGGTTCCAGGCGGGCTCCTCCGCCGAACCGCAGGCCGCCACCGCGAGTCGCCACCATTCGCGCGTCTCGTCACTGTCGCGTCCGTAGCCCTTGCCGATCTCGAAGATCGCGACGTCCGCCCGACCTCGCCGGACATTCGTCGATGCGATCTCGACGAGGCTTCCGGCGACGGCCGGGCGGAGGACCGAGTGATCGGCGGAGAGGGGGTTCGTGACGTGGACCGGGCGGCCAACCGCCGGCGTCCCGCCCGCCACGGCCGGCACCGGCGTCTCCCATGTGAACCGCTCCGCCAGCTGCGGCGAGACGAGGGCATGACTCACGACCTCGGTCAATCCGGCGCCGGCAAGCGTCTCCCGGACGCGGTCGCGGAGCGCCTGGGGCGGACGGCGGTGGGCGGGCATCGGCGTGTGGGGCAGGACCCCGGGCACCCGCTCATAGCCGCGGACGCGAGCGACCTCCTCGGCGACGTCGGCCTCGATCGCGAGGTCGCGGCGCCAGGTGGGAACGATCGCGACCATCGCATCGCCTGCCGGCGCGTCGACGGTCAGCGGCTTCGGGTCGCCGGAGACGGGGACCGTCACCGGCCCGGCGGGGTCCTCGGTCTCGATGCCGATCCGGGCGAGGACGGTCCGCTGCTCGTCGGCGTCGAGCTCCAGCCCGAGGAGGCGGCTCACCCGCGCCGGCCGGAACGGCACTCGCCCGGGCGGCGGCTCGTCCGGTGCGCTGTCGACCCGGCCGCGGGCGACCGACCCGCCGGCCCACTCCGCGATCAACCGGGCGGTCCGGTCGGCGCCGATCCGTGCCAGGCGGTGCTCGACGCCCTTCTCGAAGCGGAGGCTCGCCTCGGACCGGAGGCCGTAGCGCTGGCCCGTCCGGCGGATCGCGATCGGATCGAAGATCGCCGACTCGATGATCACGCTGGTCGTCCGGTCACCCACCTCCGAGTCGGCGCCGCCCATGATCCCGGCGATCCCCAGGGGCCCTCGTTCGTCGGCGATCAGGAGCGTCTCGGGATCGACCGTCCGCTCGACGTGGTCGAGGGTGACGAGGCGTTCGCCCGGCGTCGCCCCGCGAACGATCAGGCGGTGCCGCCCGTCCCGATCCCCCACCCCGCTCGCGTCGTACGTGTGGATCGGCTTGCCGAGCTCGATCATCACGTAGTTGCTGGCATCGACGACGTTCGAGATGGGGCGGACGCCGGCCGCCCGCAACCGCATCTGGACCCGATCCGGCGACGGTCCGACCGTCACCCCGTCGACATACCGACCGACGAACCTCGGGCAGAGGTCCGAGTCGCGGACCTCGACGGCCAGGCGCTCATCGACGGCCGGACCGGACTCCACGGGCTCGGTCTCGGGCCAGCGGACCTCCGAGCCCGCGACGGCGGCAACCTCGCGGGCGAGTCCGAGCAGCGACAGGGCATCGCCGCGGTTCGGCTTGACATCGACGTCGAGGACGGTGTCGCCGTAGAGCTCGGTCAGGGCGAGGCCGATCGGGGCATCGGCCGGCAGGATCAGGATCCCGTCGGCGTCACCGGTCAGGTTCAGCTCGTCGCCGGAGCAGAGCATCCCGTTGCTGACGACGCCCATCTTCTCGGTCCGATCGATCCGTCGGCCGCCGGGCAGGACGGCGCCCGGCAGGGCAACCGGGACGCGTTGGCCGGCGGCGATGTTCGTCGCTCCGCAGACGATCTCGAGCGGCTCGCCGCCGTCGGGATCGATCCGGACCGTCGTGAGCGACAGCCGGTCCGCACGCGGGTGCTTGTCGACGCTCAGCAGCTCGCCCACGACGACGTTCTGCCAGTCGCTGCCCCAGCGCTCGACGCCCTTGACCTCCATGCCGAGCAGGGTCAATCGCTCGGCCAGGGCCTCCGGAGCGAGGTCGAAGTCGACGTACTCCCCGAGCCAGGAAAGGGGCACTCTCATGAACGGGCACCCTCAGCGGTGACCCAACGCTCACTCACCGAGGTCGGAGGCTGAGCGCAACTGCCTGCGCTCCCGCGCAGGCTCGCGATCCATCCGCCCGAGGTTACCCTCATGGTCGTCTACCCGACCCGGACGAACTGGTCGAGGAACGCGAGGTCGTTCTCCATGTACAGGCGCAGGTCGCCGACGGAGTGGCGCAGGTTGGCGATCCGCTCGACCCCCATCCCGAAGGCGAAGCCCTGGTAGCGCTCCGGATCGAGGCCGCCGTACTGGAGGACGACGGGATGGACCATGCCCGCCCCGAGGATCGTCATCCAGCCCGTCCGCGAACAGGCCGGACAACCCGATCCGCCGCAGACGAGGCATTCGACGTCGAACGCGACCGACGGCTCCGTGAACGGGTAGTAGCCGGGCCGGAATCGGGTTCGCTTGTCGTGACCGTACATCGCCTTGGCGAACTGGTCGAGGAGGCCCCTGAGGTCGGCCATCGTCGTGCCCTCGTCGACCATCAGCCCCTCGACCTGGAAGAACTCGGAAGCGTGGCTGGCGTCGATCGCCTCGTAGCGATAACAGCGGCCGGGCAGGAGGGCCCGGATGGGCGGCGCGGTCGACTGCATGACCTGGATCTGGCCGGGCGACGTGTGCGTCCGCAGGAGCTGGCCCTCGATGTCGACGTACAGGGTGTCCCACAGGTCGCGGGCCGGATGGTCGGGCGGGATGTTGAGCATCTGGAAATTCGTCAGGTCGTCCTCGATCTCCGGGCCCTCGTACGTCACGAAGCCGAACTGCTCGAAGATCGAGGCGATCTCGCCGATCGTCTCGACGATGGGATGGAGGGCGCCGCGGCGGATCGGCCGGCCGGGCGTGGTGACGTCGACCGCTTCGGCGCGCAGGCGAATCTCGAGCGCCACTCCCCGGAGGTCGTTGCCCCGCTCGGCGATCGCCCGCTCGATGGCTTCCCGGACGACGTTGGCCACGGCCCCGACCCGTGGCCTGTCCTCGGCCGGCAGCGCCCCGATCCCGCGCAGCACGACCGTCAGGCGACCCTTCTTTCCGAGGACGTCCAGCTCGAGCGCCTCGAGGGCGCCGACGTCGGTCGCGGCCGCGATGGCCGTCAGGGCCTCGTCGCGTAGTGCCTCCAGGTCGCGGGTCAGGTCGCTCAGGTCCATCCGGTCCTCGTGCAGGGAATCACGAACCCTCGATCGTCATCGACGTCGAGGGTTCGGGTCATTGTCGCGTTCCGGCAGGTGACGCGCCGGAAGGTTTCACGCGCCGCGGACGGCCTCGACGATCCGGGTGAACGTGCCGGCATCGCGAACCGCGACGTCCGCGAGGCTCTTCCGATCCAGGGCGATCTCCGCCTTCTTCAGGCCGGCGACGAAGGCGCCGTAGGTCATCCCGTTCAGGCGAGCGGCGGCATTGATCCGGACGATCCACAGCTCACGCATCTGGCGCTTCCGCTGCTTCCGGTCGCGGGTCGCGTAGGCCATCGCGTGGAGGCTCGCCTCGCGGGCCGCCTTGACCAGGCGGGACTTCGCGCCCATCCGCCCTTCGGCGGCGTTCAGCAGGCGCTTGTGACGCTTGTGGGCGGTGACGCCGCGCTTGACTCGTGCCATGGGGTCCGATCGCTCCTAGAGGTACGGCAGCAGGCGACGGACCTGCTTCGCATGAACGCCGACCATGACCGCCTTGCCGGCATAGCGGCGGGTCCGGCGGGACGACTTGATCTCGAGGTGATGGCCGCGCCACGCCTTGACCCGGACGACTTTGCCACCACCGGTGACGCCGATCCGTTTCTGGGCTGCCTTGTGGCTCTTGATCTTGGGCACCCTGGCCTCACTCTCCTGTCGCTGCCGGCGCCTGGGAGGGCGGCGGCTCGGTCTTCGTTGTCGGCGGCGGTGCGTCCGCTGCGGTCTGCTGTCGTGTTGCGGCTGCGGCCGGCTTCTCGGCCGGTTTGGTCGCCGGCTTTTCGGCCGGCTTCCCGGCCGGCTTTGTGGCCTGCGGTTCCGACGATTCCGCCGCCGGCGACGGTTCCGCGGTCGACGGTTCCGCCCCGTTGGTGGTCGCCGCGGCCCGGGCCGGTGCCGCCTTCTCGGCCGGTGCCGCTGCCGGAGCCGCCTTCTCGGCTGCGCCGACTTCGGCAGTCCGACCCGGCTTGAGCGGGGCCTCGTGCTCCTTCGGCTTGTGAAGCGACGCGACCGTCAGGTGCATCGACTTCCCCTCCAGGAGCGGAGCCCGTTCCGCCACGCCGTGATCCTTGATCCTGTCCGTGAACCTCGTCAGCATGTTCCGACCGAGCTCGGGATGGGTCAGCTCCCGGCCCCGGAAGCGAACCGTCACCTTGATCCGGTCGCCGTCCTCGAGAAACTCGATCGCTCGATGGACCTTCGTATCGAAGTCGCCCGTGCCGATCTTCGGCGAGAGGCGGACCTCCTTGAACGTCACCGAGCGCTGCCGGCGCTTGGCCTCCTTCTCCCGCTTGGTCAGCTCGTACTTGTACTGACCGAAATCGAGGAACTTGACCACCGGCGGTGATGCCATCGGGGCGACCTCGACGAGATCGAGACCGCGCTCCTGCGCCATTGCGAGAGCCTGCGGAGTCGGCATGACACCGAGCTGGGCTCCCTCTTCATCGACCACCCGGACCTGTGGGACCCGGATCATCTGGTTGACGCGCAGGTCACGTGCTATGGCTTGACCCCTTCGAACGATTCCCGATGTTCGACCGGCACGCGGGCATACGGCGCCAAGGCGCCAGTCGAGGCGCGAACGATAGCACAGCACCGGAATCGCGGGCAATCGCCGACTGGATGCGGCACGCACCACTCACGCTGGCGGTTTCGCTCATTCGACAGCCACGTCGACTCTTTCCACGGCTCGCTCCAGCGCTGGCGCGGTCCGCGTCTCATCTGGCAGTGAGGCCGGCGGTTGATCGCGAACTGAGTCCGCAATCGGCTTCCGCGGGCGTCGAACCCGCTCGCGGCCTGGCGATCGCCGCCTTGTGCCGCCGTGGCTGTCAGTTGCGAGAAAGAGGAGCCCGTCGAGCGGTTCCGCAGGGCGGACGAGCCAGCGCCGAATCGTCGTTCCGCGAGCCGGCAACGCGACTTCGTAGGTGCCCGCCAACCGGGCGATCCGGCGCCGCGACGTCGCCGAGGCGCCGATCACCAGCAGGCGGCTCACATGCTCGATCCGCCACGGTCGATCCCCGACGATCTCACGGGCCAGGCGCGCCTTGCGATCCAGCCCGTGGAGCGTCGCTTGCGTGTCCGCGACGACGGACTTCACCTCGACCACGAGGAGCGACCCGAACGCCGGATGAAACGCCAGCACATCGATCGACCCGCGCTCGCCCCAGATCGAAAACGAGACCTCGACGTCCACCGCCCAGCCAAGCCGCTTGAGTCGGGCGACCATTGCATCAACCAGTGCTGAGTGGGCTTCGTCCAGGAGTCGATCCAGCTGCTCGCCGCGCCAGCGCAACCGCACGTCGAGGTCGGCACCGAGAGCATGGGCCGCCCGCACGAGTGACCCGATCGTGATTCCTTCGATCTGGCCGCGGTCGACGGAAGCAATCAAGGATCGCGACAGACCCGAATCGGCGGAGACGTCCGACTGACGCCGCTCGAGTCGCACCCGAAGCGCGCGGAACTGCCGACCGAATCGGGTCCCGTCCATCCGGCCATCGTGAACGCCGGCGCTTCGCACGCGCTTATGCGCTGATTCTCCCCCATTCGACAGCCACGTTCGCCGTATCAAGAAGTCTGGCCGACGGTCCCTTCCATCGCGCCCCATACCGCCAGCCCGGCGAGCGTGTGATCGCGAATCCACTCCGTGTGGCTGGATCGCCGCCTTGTGCCGCCGTGGCTGTCGTCTGCGAGAAGACACGAACGCTGCGCTCAGACGCCCCGCTCCGCCGCCTCGGTCGCCAGGGTCTCCGCCAGCTCGTCCCAGCCGAGCGTTTCCTGGGCTGCATCCTTCGCCGCGCCGC
>DASUPH010000315.1:0-2758 GCA_036276275.1 Candidatus Limnocylindrales bacterium | reverse complement strand
GGCCCACCAGGGTCACGAGGAGCCCATAGCTAGCGACGCCGATCCCGATGGCGGCGAGATAGCCGGTCAGGCGTGCGCTCCAGGCGCGGCCCCGGATGAGACCGACGACGGCGACGAAATGCGCGATGCCGAACGCGATCGCGAGCGGGATGAGCCAACTCAGGACGATCCGATCGAGGGAGGTGGCCGGCAGGACGACGACGCCGACGGCCAGGGACACGAACCCGGCGATGGCGGTCACGAAGGCGCCGAACCCGCGCGTCCCGCGGCGGCGGGACCGGGCACTGGACGGGTGAACGTTCGAGGTCATGGCGATCTCCTTGTCGGTCTCAGGGCTCTTGGGTTGAATGACGTGGGTTCAGGCGGCAGCGGGGCTTGGCGATCGGGTGATGGCCTTGCCATCGAGCCCGAGCGCGACGATGACGGCGCCGTACAGGGCGGCGAAGGCGCCCAGGATCCCCAGGCCGTTGAGGGCCCGATCGGACGGGACCGCGGAGAAGGGGTCGTGGCCGAGGATGAGCAGGGTCATGCCGAAGAGGCCGATCCCGACGGCGGCCGCCGCGAGCGTGGTGCCGAGCCGGTCCGCCCAGGACGATCCGACGGCGAGGCCGACCGCTGCGACGAGGCTGGCGACCGCGAAGGCGCCGACGAACGGCACCAGCTGGACGAGGTCGTCGAGGAGGGCGAAATCGTTCGTGGTGACCGAGGCCGGCATGCCGGCGGCGATCACGATCCGGGCGACCACGATGCCGAACGCGGAAAGGGCCACGATGCCTCCGCCCACGAGGAGCAGGGCGGCGGCGGTCAGTCGCGGAAACGAGATGGTCATGGTGGGGTGTTCTCCTGTGCCCGTCGGTCAGTCGGTCGGAAGGTCGACCAGGTCAGCGGCGGGCAGCTGCCAGGCAGGATCGACGGCGATGATTCGGTCGGCGGTCTCGCCGCTCCGGCGGGCGAAGGCCGCGAAGAAGGCGGCTCGCCGGTGGGAGAGGATGCGGGCATCCTTGCACGGGCAACCCGCCACGAGGCAGGCGCCGGTCCGGGTCGGAATGACGGTCGCAACCCCGGCTGGGGAGGTGACCTGATCCGGATGGAACATGGCGTCTGACTCCTTCCTGACGGGCCCCGTACGGCCGGTTCCCGATGCAGGCAGGATGCGTTCCGTGGCCGCCCATCGACATGGTCGACAGACGCCGGCCCGGGTGGACGGATGTCATGGTCCGCGGGCGCCGCTCGTCAGGTCCCGGCGTCGGCCTCCAGCCGTTGTCGGAAGGCCTCGAGATCGAGGGCCGCGGCACGCCGGACCTGCGGCGTCGCCATCGACTCCAGGACGCGATAGCGGAGCGGCAGTCCGACCTTGAGGGTCCATCGGAGGCGGGTCGTCGAGCCGTCGGGCAGGAGGGTCCCGTCGATCTCGACCGTGATGCCGTCCTTGTCGCGTCCGGTGACCGCGAACCGCCTCGGGGCGTCGAGCGCTGTGACGCGACCGTCGAGACTGGTCGCCCGGCCGGCGACGCGTTGATCGATGCGGAGGCGGGAACCCGTGGCGAGCGGACCGGGGTCCAGGACCTCGACCCGCACGATCCCGCTGGCGATGAGCCATTCCGGCCAATGCTCGACGTCTGTGAGATGCGCGAAGACGTCGTCCGCCGGTCGGCCGATCGATACCTCCAGCTCGAGCGAGATGGTCATGGTTCCTCCCGGACGGGACGGAGACGGAACGACGGGCCGCGTCCCAGGTCTTCTGACGGGGTCCCGTATCGGACGATGAGGGCCCGGATGGCTCGCACGTGCTCGTCATGGGTGAGCGGCTCGGCGATCGCCTCGAAGCGACGGGTGTCGAGGGCGACGCGGCAGCGCGGGTCGGCCAGCAGGTTCCGGGCCCAGGCGGTCTCATCGGAACGGGCGGCCACCAGCAGGGCCCCGGCCTCGCCCATATCGGGGTCCTCGACGAACCCGACCGCCACGGACCGGGACAGGCCGCTCGTCCGACCGCGCGTCTCGATCCGGATGACCCGGCCCCCGGCGACGAGGTCGTCCTCCATCGGAGATGGGATCCTGCCGTTGACTGGCGTCAGGCGGCCGCCTTCAGGTTGACGGTCTTGCCGTCGACGGTCCCCTTGACGCTCGTGCCGCCGTCCGCGTCACGCAGGTAATGGAGCGTGTCGCCGCCGCTCGTCACGTCGAGCTTGAAGGTTCCGGCGTCGTCGTTCGTGGCGCCCGTCCCGGTCAGGGCCACGTCCGGCGTGAACGTGCAGCCGTCCAGGGTCACGGTCGTGCCGGCATCGCCTGGCGTGTATGTCAGCGTGCCACCGAAATCGCAGCCGATCTTGAGCTCCTCGGCGTCGAAGCGGCTGTAGAAGTCATCGGTGTTGAAGATCTGCTCGTCGACGGAATGCATCAGGACCAGGGCGTCCTTGTAGCCGGTCGCCGCGGCGGGGGCATTCGCGATGTACGGGTCGGCCACGGACCAGATGCACGTCGTGACCCGCGTCGTCGGTGGCGTCCGGTCGACGAGGTACGCGGTGACGGTGTCGTCGGGACAGGCCTCGCCCCAGGCGTAGATGACATGCGGGCCGCCGATCGCCTGGATGAAGTAGGCGTCATCGAGGCGCGAGAAGATGCGCATCGCGTTCGCGATGGGCGTCGCCGGGTCGGTCGTCGCGGTCAGGACGAACGTCGGATACGGCGGGTTCTGGATAGGGCCCGGGCGCTGGTCGCTGGTCGTGGCGGTCGGCCAGTAGAGGCACGGCACGTCGCC
>DASUPH010000314.1:0-5664 GCA_036276275.1 Candidatus Limnocylindrales bacterium | reverse complement strand
AAGTGCTCGGCGGCTGCGGTGGAGCCAACGATGTCGGTGAACAACACCGTGGTCAGCATGCGTTCGCCGGGGTCGGGGGACTTTGCCCAGTCGGCGATCCCCTGGAAAACGATCCTTATCGAGGGTTCGTCGCCGACTACCCACGAATCGTGGCCGGGTGCTGTGTCGTATAGGTCGCCGGGTCCAATCACCCCGACGTCACCGTCCCGAGTCTCCACCATCAATCGACCGCTTATCTGCAGCCCGATATGGTGGTACTCGCAGCGCTCCGTCCCTGCGATCGGACGCACGTGAGTTGACCAGCGCCAACCCGGCTCCTCGACTTCCCGCCCGACGGTCAGGGGGCCGATCGTGACCAAGTCGGTATGACCCAACTCAAAGGTGACCGTCTCATCGGGCTCGTCAAAACGCTTGAGATCGAGGCCGGCCACAAGGCCCAGTCTGCCCGCGGCCGGCGTTGCTCGTCAACGGCGAACAGCGCTCGGCCTTACGCCGTGGGGCACCGAAGTGCGGCGCGGCCCGGACCCGAGCCACAATAGCCGCACGCTCTGAGTGAGGGGGACGATCCACACGTGGTGACGCTGCCGTCAACCCTCGGGAGCAGTCGCGCTCCAGGGCCCCTCGATGGCCGTCGCTTCCTTGTCGCCGGGCCAGCGCGGCATTGAGATGCAGAGGAACTGGAGCGGGTCGACACCGGTGCAGCGGTACTGGAATGCGGTCCCGACCGGAATGTCGATGGAAACGCCTGCTTCCAGAACGGTTGTCTCTTCACCTGCGCCGTCTCGTCGCCAGATCTGCCCCTCGCCCGAGAGAACGTGCCAGAACTCGCTCACGGTGGCGTGGACGGTCGCCCGATTTACCTGACCTGGCGGGACGGTGGAGTGGATCATGTTGCCCGTCTCGCCTTCCATCAGGTACCGGATCTCTGCCCCTGCAGGGGAACGGGCATCCGGGGAAGAGGGGAACGGGCGTGTCTGCATGGAGAACCTCCGTGTGCTTTGTGACTCGGCAGTAGCGAGCCCGGTCCCCCATTCGGCCATCAACCTTCTGGTGACATTGCCGGACACTGACTGACCCGACGTTCCAGTTACCTGAAAACGGCATATGCCGGCGCCATTACGGAGCTCGTCGACGTCATCCCCCCGGATGTGGGTAGAACGTCTTGTGGACGATGCGCCAAGCGTCGTCGATCCGGACCATTGACAGATCGTCGCTGTACCAGACGCCGGCGAACTGGCCGCCGAGCCTGACCAGGGCGGTGTCGCCTTCGAACGAGAGGCCATCGATGCGCCATTCGTGCGGTCCCGCTTCCGCTGCCAACTTCTTGCATTCGGCCACAAACTCTTCGAGGGTCGCCCAGGTGAACTCGCCCTGCTCGTTGCCGACGATGCAGGCGCGTGGATGGAACGCGCGGGCGAGCTTCGCCTCGTCGCCCGCCGTCATCCCGTCGTAGTAGGCGCGTACGGTCTCGACCACTGCCGCGATGTCCGCCTCGTTGGTCTGCTGACTCATCCGGCGCGCTCCCTTCTCCGCCAACGACGGACAACCACCTGTCGGCGTCTTCTCCGTTGTTGCGACTTGTCGCGGGCTCAACCGATCCAGTCCACCCACTGCCCGGGAAGCGGCCGCTCGATGGCGCGCAAGTACACCGTCACCTTGCCGTAGAAGATGAGCAGCGCCTCTCGATACACGTCAAGCTGCGCCTTCGGGAGCGGCGAGAAGTACTCCTCGTCGAAGTCGCCACGGATGATGCGGCGATTGGCGATGTCGTCCTCCGACAAGGCCTCGACGGCTGCCATCAAGTCGCGGTCGAGCTTGGCGAACCAGGCCTTGAGAGCGGCGGCGCTGCGCTCGAGCTCCGGGTCCGGGTTACGGTAGGAGAAGTCCTGCCGGAAGGTCCGGAACGATTGGATGTAGGCGTACTCGATCTCACCGATCGCCCGGCAGAGCGCGCCGAGGCTCGCGGTCTCGCCTCCGAGGCGGATCCCAAGATCCTCGTCCTCGAGGATCTCCATGAGCTGGTCCCGCAGGCCCTGGTACTCGGGGAAGAACGTCTCGGCCAGGTAGCCGGCGATGATCGAGTTCACGTCCGGAGTATGCCCATCGCCGTGGCCTCAAGCGACATTGCCGCACACTGAGCGACCGCGAGACGATGTCGCCTGATGCCTGTCCTACGATGGCTTTTCCGTCGGGCCATGCGTGTCGGCGCCACCAGGGAGGTCAGCACGTGACAGTCGACGAGGAAGTCCGGGCCTTCAATGACGCCTACGAACGAGCCCTGGCAGAACAGGATGTCGAGGCGCTGGTCTCCCTGCACACGGACGAGCGCGACTGATGATGGCGGGCCAGCCGATGATCCAGGGGCGACCGGCGATCGAAAGGGTCTTCCGTGAGTGGCTCAAGGAAGGGCCGGTCTCCATACGGTTCGAGTCAAAGGAAGTTCTGGCGGACGGCGAGCTCGTGATTGACATCGGCCACACCATCGCGGCCGGCGGTCGCAGCAAGTACGGTCGTCGTCCATCGGCGACAACCAGACGGCAGCCTCAGGATCGCGATCGACGCGCCCACCAGCGACGGAGCCGCGACGGACTGACCCCTGGTTCGCGGCGAGAGCCGATGCTGCTCCCACTGGTGGACATTGCGGGCACCGACTGATGATTGCGTGGGCGTGCGGCCGTCCGGACGACCGCCGCGCCTCAACCTACGGCGACGGCTGCGGCCGATTGTCGGCAGGAAAGGCCAGGTACGCCTTCTGGAAACCCGCGATCGCCTTGTCCAGGACGACCTTGTGCTCTGTCCACACGGCGTCATCATGCTCGGCGATCGCCTTGTTGCGAAGCTCCAGACCTCGAATGTCGTCCGCGATCGCTTCCCTCAGAAGCCGGTCGGCCTCGACGTAGCGCGGTGGCACCGCCGTCGCGGCCAGCGCACCCAGCGTTGTCCTGAAGTCCTGGATCATCACGGCGTCGGCGTCGAAGCAGCCCTGTTGGCTGCCCCCTTTGTTGCAGACACCGGGGGACGAAGTCGTCGGCTGGAAGGCCACGTTGTCGGTGCGAACCCTCGTCATCTGCTCCGCATAGACGGCCTTGTAGGCATCTTCGGCCTGCAGGTCCTGAATGCTGGCCGCTCCGGTCGTTCGGACCGTGACGCAGCCGCCGATGGCGATGAGGCCGAACAACAACGCAGTCAGTGTTTTCCGCGGCACGCAGGGTGGTCGTCCACGTTGGTTCATGGCTCGACTCTTACCCTTGGGTCGCTTTCGGGCAACGGTCAATAAGTCCTGTCGAACGATGAGCGGGTGGCATTCCCGCACGCTGATCGACATCAACGCCCTTATGCGGCGGCCGCCTCGTCCTCCGCCGCCCGCCGTGGCGGCGCCGGCGCCGGGCGGGCCCTCGTCATCCGGCTCCGGGCCGCGACGATCAGGGCGACACCGGCGACGATCACCGCACCGGCGATCACCTGCCGAAGCGTGACCTGCTCCTGGAGGATCAGCCAGCCGAGGAACACGGCGACGACCGGGTTCACGAAGGCATAGGTCGCGATCAACGGCAGAGGCGCGTGACGGAGGACCCAGGCGTAGGCCGTGAAGGCCACGAGGCTGCCGAACGCGGTCAGGTAGACGACGGCCAGCAGCGAATCGGTCGTGATCGATTCGATCCGGAACCCGGTCAACTCACCGCTCACGAGCGATGCCGCGGCGAGGATCGTCGAGCCTGCCACCATCTGCATCCCGGTCGTGACGAACGGGTCCTTGGGCAGGCGAGCCCGGTGCGCCGAGAAGAGCGATCCTGCGGCCCAGGACATCGGCGAGATGATCAGCGCGACGATCCCCGCCGGATCGAGCGAGCGATCGATGGCGACCGACGGGCCGACGAGGATCACGACGCCGACCATGCCGGTGGCGATCCCGATCGCCGCCGCCCTCGGCAGGCGTTCGCCGAGGAAGATCCGGCCGAAGACGGCGACCCACACCGGCATCATCGCGATCAGCAGGGCGGCGATCCCGGACGGCACGGTCTGTTCGCCCCAGGCGACGGCGCCCATCCCGCCACCCATGAGGAACGCGCCGACGATGAAGGAGTCGCGCCACTCGCGGAGGCTGGGGCGGGGCACCGATCCGCGGCGCAGGACGACGACCGCGGTGATCAGGACGATGCCGGCGAACGCGAACCGGCCGGCCGCCATGGCGAATGGTGGGATCGATCCGACGGCGATCCGGATCCCGAGATACGTCGAGCCCCAGACGAGGTAGAGGATGAGGATCGCGGTCCAGACGAGGACCGGCGACGCCGTCGTCGCTCCACGTCTCGTTGGCATAGTCGGCTGGTCCAAGATGTCCGGAGTGTACGGCCTGGCGACGAGGGTGTCACCACCCCACGTCAGGCGCTGGCGGCGGCCATGGGCCGGCAGTGGTGACAGGGCCGGTAGCCTGCCGCCGCCGCCGCGCCCGCCGAGCGGAACTCCTGCTTGTGGCGTTCGGTGACCCGTCGCGCGTCGTGGCACGTCGGCAGGCAGTAGATCTTGGTCGTATCGGAGCCGAGGAAGCGGATGCCGGCGCGGGCAAGCGCCTCCATCCCGTTCGGGTCGGCGCCCTCGGCCGAGAGGATCGTCCGCTTGTTCTCGGGCCCGCCGAGCGAGTAATGGCCGAGCATCCCGTCGCTCCGGACGACCCTGTGGCAGGGCACGATCAGGGGCACGGGGTTGTGGCCCAGTGCCGTCCCCACCGCCCGGACCGCCTTCGGTCGGCCGATCTCGGCCGCGATCCAGCCGTACGGACGGACCTCGCCGCGCGGGATCTCGAGCGCCTTCATCCAGACGGCCCGCTCGAATTCCGAGGCGCCTCGAAGGTCGAGCGTGATCCGGTTGTGGCGGTCGCCGGCCAGGCGCCGGTCGATCTTCCGGGCAAGCTCGGCCGGCAGCGCCGACCGACGACGGGCCGGCCGCCCGGTCCGTGCATGGAAACGGTGCTCGAACGCGGCGTCGTCTGTCGCGCTCTCGACCGCCGACACACCCCGACCGTTCCAGGCGACCCGGAGCGGCCCGATCGGCGTGTCGAGGATCGCGTAATCGTCGGCCAGCCCGACCGCGACGAGGGTCGAGTGGGCAAGCTCCGGCGGCGCGGCCTCACGAAGGCCGGCGAGGGCGGCGGCCTCGGTGGCCGAGGGGTCGAGATCGGGGTTCGGCTGGACGGTCATGCGGTGATCTCCTCGCGCTCGCGGCGCTCGGCCGCGACGAGCGCGGTTCGAAGGGCGGCCAGGCCGCGATGGACATGGGCCTTGACGGTTCCCTCGGGCCGCCCGACCGCCTCGGCGATCTCGGCGTAGGACAGCCCGTCGACGTGACGGAGGACCACGGCGGTCCGCTGGGCCGGTGACAGGTCGGCCAGGAGGCGCGCCCAGGTCTCCCGCGCGTCCCGGCGGGTGAGCGGATCGGCGGCCGGTTCGGACCCCGGCTCGAAGACCAGCTCGACCGTCGGAACCCGCCGGACCCGGCTCCGGTTGCGACCGGCGTTGAGGAGGATCGTGGTCAGCCAGCCGCGGAGGCGCAGTTCGCGGATCCGGGCAGGCGGATAGCCGGCGATCGCCCGGTAGGCCCGGACGAAGGCATCCTGGACGAGCTCCTCGGCATCGTGTCGATCGCCGCCCGTGCGGAAGGCGATCG
>DASUPH010000313.1:0-5108 GCA_036276275.1 Candidatus Limnocylindrales bacterium | reverse complement strand
CGCGGAAAAGGACGATGCGATGGAGTCGGTCCTGGCGGCCACCGTGGACGCGGCACGGAAGTCGGTCGCGCGGACGCCCACGCTGCTGCCGATCCTGCGCGAGGCCGGCGTCGTCGACTCGGGCGGGCAGGGGCTCCTGCGACTGTTCGAAGGCGCGCTCCTCAGCGTCCGCGGCCGGCCGGTCCGGGCGTCGGCCGGCATGGGCGCCGGTCTGCCCCACGGCGAGGAGCGACGCGTGGTCGCGCCGTCGTTCCGGGCCGGCGTGGCCGCCCTCGAGGAGGATGCCTTCGGCTACGAGACCGTGTTCATCCTGACCGCGACCGACGGCACGAGCCTCGATGTTCCCGCGCTCCAGGGCCGCCTCGAGGCGATCGGCAACTCCGTCCTTGTCGGTGGCGACGGGCGGATGGTCAAGGTCCACATCCACAACGAGCGGCCCGACGAGGTGATCGCCCTCGGGCTGTCGCTCGGGACGCTGACCCGGATCACGGTCGAGAACCTCGACACGATGGCCGACGACGTCCGCGAAGCGCGGGCCACGGAGTTCGTCGGTGGCGACGAAGCGTCGGGCGGCGAGGGACGCCCGGCGCGGGCGACTGGCGACGCCACGGCCACGGTGGGGGTCGCCGCCCGGCCTGCGATCGACGCCGCGACAAGGGAAATCGCGAGCGACGACCTCGCCGAGCCGTCGGGCAACGGGGCCCGCGCTCCAGATGGCGTCGAGGTCGACCCGGCTCTCGGCCCGGCGGTCGTCGCCGTCGTCGCCGGTGAGGGCCTCGAGAAGCTGTTCCGCGACTTCGGCGTCGAGCACATCGTGCGCGGCGGCCAGACCGCGAACCCGAGCACGGGCGAGCTGCTCCGGATCGCCCGTCTCGCGAAGTCGCGCGAAGTCCTGCTGCTCCCCAACAACCCGAACGTCCGGCTCGCCGCCGAGCAGGCAGCTCGGATCTGCGAGGACCGCCGTCTCGTGGTCGTCCCGACCCGGAACGCCGCCGAAGGGATCGCCGCCCTGCTTGCCTACGACCCGGACGCCGACGCGGCCACGAACGCGGGGCCGATGACGGACGCCGGTCGCGGCCTCGCCACGATCCAGGTCACCGAGGCGGTCCGGGACGCGAAGATCGGCGGCAAGAAGGTCAAGAAGGGCCAGACGATCGCCCTCGATCCCGACGACGGGCTCGTGGCCGTCGACGGCGATCGCCTGCGGGCGGTCCTCAACGCTGTCGCAGCCTTTCCTGCAGGCTCGGAGCTGATCACCCTCTACTACGGCGAGGACGCGACCCTGGCCGAGGCCGAGTCGACCGCCCGGCGCATCGGTGAGCGTCTCGGCGCCGAGGTCGAGGTGATCCACGGCGGCCAGCCCCACTACCGCTACCTGATCTCGGCCGAGTAGGGGAGTGGCGGGCTCAGGACCCCGACGTTCCACGGGAATACCGGCCCGATCGACGGCCCAGGCGAAGCCGGTCATCCCGCCTCCGCCGACCGATCCCGTCGAGCTGCTCGAGACCGACCTGACGCGGTCCGGTCTCGGAGCCGCCAACCTCCTGAAGCGTGCCGGCCGGCGGCTCGGCTTCCTGACGGTCCGCGAGCTGCTCTTCCACCTGCCCCGCCGCTACGACGACCTCCGCGAGATGCGGACGCTGGGCGAGATGCCCTGGGTCGAGGAGGGGACGGTCGTCAGCGCCCGGGTCCGCGTCGCCGACGTCCGCGTCGAGCCGTCGTTCCGGCGCCGGATCCAGCGGACGATCGCCCAGCTCGAGGATGACACGGGGACGCTCGACGCGACGTGGTTCGGGCGGCGGTTCATCGAGCGACGGCTCTTCCCGGGCGCCGAGGTGATCGTCTCCGGCAAGCTGAAGCGCTTCGGCCGGAAGCTGACGCTCGACAATCCCGACTTCCAGGCCGTCGGCGCCGAGGGCGAGATGCTCCACGTCGGGCGGATCGTGCCGGTCTACCGGCTGACTGCCGGGCTCACGGCCACGCGTCTCCGGATCGCGATGCGCGAGGCGCTCGACCGGGCCGGTCATGCCTACCCGGAGTACCTGCCGCAGGCGATCCTCGGCGAGGACGACCTGGTCGGGATCACCCGCGCCCTCGAGGACGCTCACTACCCGGCCACGTTCGAGGGTCGCGACGCGGCGCTCCGCCGCCTTGCGTTCGACGAGCTCCTGGCGCTCCAGCTCGGGATGGTCGGTCGCCGTCGACAGCGCGGTCGCGACGCGGCCCGGCCGGTGCCGGTGCCCGACCCGCTCGACCGCGATCTGCGGGCCACCCTGACGGGATCGCTGTCGCGCAAGCTCGAGCGACCCGTCGAGCTGACGGCCGACCAGGCGACCGCGATCGAGGCGATCCGCGACGATCTCGACCGCCCCACTCCGATGCTCCGCCTCCTCCAGGGCGACGTCGGGTCCGGCAAGACCGCGGTCGCCGCCTACGCCCTGGCGGCCGCCGCGCGAGCCGGCCTCCAGGGCGCGCTCCTGGCGCCGACGGACCTCCTCGCCCGGCAACATCACGCGACGCTCGCGTCGCTGCTCGAGGACGCGAGCATTCCCGTCGAGCTGCTGACCGGGTCGCTGACCGCGGCGGGGACCCGCAACACCCTCGAGCTGATCGAATCGGGGATGGCGCCCGTCGTCGTCGGGACCCACGCACTGATCCAGGAACGCGTCCGGTTCCACGCCCTCGGCGTCGTCGTGATCGACGAGCAGCACCGCTTCGGCGTCGAGCAGCGCGGGCAGCTCGAGGCGAAGGCCGGCGGCCACGCCCCGCACGTCCTCCTGATGACCGCGACACCGATCCCGAGGACGCTCGGCCAGGTCCTGTACGCCGACCTCGACGTGTCGGACCTGCGGACGCCGCCCGAAGGCCGGATCCCGATCCGCACCGGGATCCGCCACCCGGATGCCCTGGGAGCCGTCTGGGATCGCGTCCGGGCCGAGGCGGCCGCCGGGCATCGGACGTTCGTCGTCGTGCCCCTGATCGACGAGGCGGAGGCGCCGGCTGACGACGCCCCGACGATCTTCGATTCGTCGGCGCCGGCCGCCGAGGCCGAGGCCGTCCGGCTGCGTGACCTCCTCGCGCCGCTCCGGGTCGGGATGGTCCACGGCCGGATGAAGGCCGCCGATCGGGATGCCGAGATGGCGGCCTTCCGCGCTGGCGATCTCGAGGGCCTCGTCGGGACGACCGTCGTCGAGGTCGGCGTCGACGTCCAGGAGGCGACGATGATGGTCATCGAGGGCGCGGACCGGTTCGGACTGGCGCAGCTCCACCAGCTCCGGGGTCGGGTCGGCCGCGGCACGGTCGAGTCGTTCTGCGTCCTCGTCTCGGACAGCACCGACGAGACGGCCCAGGCGCGGCTCAAGGCGGTCACCGAGATCCGCGACGGGTTCGAGCTGGCGGAGCGCGACTTCGAGCTCCGCCGCGAAGGCGACGTCCTCGGGCTTGCCCAGTCCGGCCTCCCGCGGCTGCGGGTGGCCTCCCTCCAGGACAAGAGCCACGTCATCCTCGCCCGCCGCGCCCGCGAGCACGCGGAGACGTTGCTAGACGCCGCCGGCGCCCTGCCGTCGTCTGCCCGGCCGCTCCTCCGCGAGCTCGAGCACGGCTGGCTCGAGCGGGTGTGGGCGGGCGATCCGGCGAGCGGGGCGTAGGACGATGGCCGATGCGGGTCGGGTCATCGCCGGCACGGCAAAGGGGATCCATCTCCGCGCGCCCGGTCCCGGGACCCGGCCGCTCGCCGACCGGGTGAAGCAGACGCTCTTCGCGATCCTCGAGCCGGACCTGGCCGGGGCGCATGTCCTCGACCTGTTCGCCGGGAGCGGCGCGGCCGGGATCGAGGCACTCTCACGCGGCGCGGCGACGGCGACGTTCATCGAGAAGGACCAGGGGGCCGCGGCCGTGATCGACGCGAACCTCCGGGCCACCGCGCTCGCCGGACCCGGCGCCGCGGTCATCCGCTGGGACGCCGTCCAGTGGCTGACGGAGCCGAACGTCGTCGCCCCGTTCGACCTCGTCATCGTCGACCCGCCCTACGCCCAGACCGAGCTCCTTCTCCGCGTCCTGATGATGTTGGGCGAGGCCGACGCCCCGCTCAGCTCGGGCGCCCGGGTGGTCGCCAAGCATTTCTGGCGCGACCGTCCGCCACAGCGGGTCGGTATGCTGGCGGTCGAGCGGGAGCGGCGGTTCGGCGAGACGGCGCTCACCTTCTATCGACGCGAGGAGAGCGAATGACGGTTGCGGTCTACCCGGGCTCGTTCGACCCGATCACCAACGGCCATCTCGACGTGATCGGCCGGGCCGGCCGGGTGTTCGACCGGGTCGTCGTCGCCGTGCTCGCGAATCCGCGCAAGCAGTCGCTCCTGTCGGCCGACGAGCGGGTCGCGGTGATTCGCGAGGCGCTGGCCGCCTCGGTCGCGGCGAGCGGTGACACCGCCTCGGAGCGGATCGCGGTCGACACGTTCGACGGGCTGACCGTCGACTTCTGCCGCCGGATCGGCGCCGCGATCATCGTCCGTGGCCTCCGTACGGTCAGCGACTTCGAGACCGAGATGCAGCTCGCCCACAACAACCGCCGGCTCGCGCCCGATGTCGACACGGTCTTCTTCGTGACGGCCGTCGAGCACGGCTATGTTTCGTCGTCGCTCGTCAAGGAGATCGCGTCGTTCGGCGGCGACGTTTCGGAGATGATCCCGCCGGCCGCCGCCGAACGCCTGAAGGGCGCGCTTGCCCGTCGCTGAGGACGGTGGCTGAGGACGACCACCGGGTCGCTGCGCACAGGGGGGTCGGATTGGACGTCGTCGGATCACCGGTCATCGAGACACGCGGTCTTCGAAACCGGTTCGCCGAGGCCGAGGCGGTGGCCGGGATCGACCTCGCCGTGCCTGCCGGCGGCGTCTACGGCTTCCTCGGCCCGAACGGCGCCGGCAAGACGACGACGATCCGGCTCCTCCTCGCTCTCCTCCGGCCGACCGCGGGGAGCTGCCGGTTGTTCGGGGAGCTCGTCCGGCCGGGGGCGCGGGTCCTGTCGCGGATCGGCGCGCTGATCGAGCGACCGGCGTTCTATCCGTACCTCTCGGCGCAGGAGAACCTCCGCGTCTTCGGGACGGCCCGCG
>DASUPH010000312.1:0-3613 GCA_036276275.1 Candidatus Limnocylindrales bacterium | reverse complement strand
TGTGGCCGTACGGCTGGACCTATGCCGACGTCCCGGTCGACATGACGATCGACGACCACAACGCGCTCGCCATCATCGGCAAGCACATGGCGAAGACGAATGGCTACAAGCCCGAGCAGGCGAGCGACCTGTACATCACCTCCGGGACCACCCGCGACTTCGAGTACGGGGTGTACCGGATCTTCGCCTACACGTTCGAGATGTCCGTCGTCGACTATCCCGACGACGCGCTGATTCCGGCCGAGACCGGTCGGAACAGGGAAGCCGTCCTGTACCTGATGGAGATCGCCGGCTGTCCGCTCGCCGTCCTGGGGACCGCGACCAAGATCGCCCGCTGCGGGGTCTTCGACGACGACTTCGAGGTCGGTCGCGGCTGGCGCGTCAACGCCGACGGAACAGATACCGCGACCGTCGGGGCATGGCAGCGCGGCGATCCGCTGCCGACGACGACGGCGTCGGGTCGGAAGCAGCCCGGCTCTGTCACGTCGGGACGCTACGGATTCATCACCGGCCTCGCTGCCGGCACGTCGCCCAGCGCGAACGATCTCGACGGCGGGCGGACGACCGCAACGTCGCCGAGCTTCGCCCTGACGGCTACAGCCCACCAGAAGCTCCAGTTCCGCTGGACGTTCGCCCACGACGCGACCGCCCGCGCGACCGACGAGCTGCGCGTCGAGGTGATCGACGTCGCGGCGACGACGACCACGACCGTGCTCGTTGCCCAGGGTGCCGCGGTCGAGCGAAGCGCCAGATGGAACCTCGCCTCGATCGATCTGACGGCGTGGGCGGGCAGGACCATCCGCCTCCGCTTCTCGGCGACCGACGCGGGCACGAACGGCATCGTCGAGGCGGGCTTCGACGACGTCCGGGTGACCCAGCCGCAGTAAGCCCCCGGCATCCCGCTATCCTCCAGGGGCACGCCGCGGACCGGCGGCCAGCGGAGGCGACGGATGGGACTCCTCGACGGGAAGACGGCCCTCATCTTCGGGGTGGCGAACGACCATTCGATCGCCTGGGGGATCGCCCAGGCGCTCCACGGGGCCGGCGCCGAGGTCGGGTTCTCGTCGGTCGAATCCCTGATCGAAAAGCGGGTGAGGCCCCTCGCCGAATCGATCGGCTCGACGTTCGTCGAACCCTGCGACGTCCAATCGGACGCGGACATCGATCGCGTCTTCGAGCGCTGGGGGGCGACCCACGAGGGGCTCGACATCCTCGTCCACGCCCTCGCCTTCGCCAAGCGCGAGGAGCTCACCGGGCGCTTCGTCGACACGTCCCGTGACGGGTTCAGCCTGGCCCTCGATGTCTCGGCCTACTCCCTCGTCGCCCTCTCGCGGGCCGCCCAGCCCCACCTTCGACGGGGCTCGTCGATCATGACGCTGACCTACTACGGAGCGGAGAAAGTCGTCGCCAACTACAACGTCATGGGCGTCGCCAAGGCCGCCCTGGAGGCGTCCGTCCGCTACCTCGCCGCCGACCTGGGACCGGAAGGGATCCGGGTGAATGCGATCAGCGCCGGACCGATCCGGACGCTGGCGGCCGCCGGGATCAGCGGCTTCAAGAAGATGTACGGCGAGTTCGCCGACGTGGCGCCGCTCCGCGCGAACATCAGCCCCGAGGACGTCGGCAAGACGGCGCTCTACCTCGCGTCCGACCTGTCGTCGGCGGTCACCGGCGAGGTGATCTACGTCGACGGCGGATTCAGCGTCATGGGCGTTCCGACCGGCGACTGAAGGCGAACGGGCGGTGCCGGCGCCGGCGGACGATGTCTCGGTCAGTCGGAGACGGCGCCGGTGAAGTCCTTGATCATCGCTGCGTGGTACGACTTCTCGCGCTCGTCGGCCAGCTCGTCGAGGTCGTTGACGCTGGCCGCGTCGTCGAGATCGATCCAGGTCGCGTGCGACCGGTTGATCAGGATCGTGTCGTGCTGCTCGGTGAATGGCTCGCGGCCGATGTCATAGGCGATCGTGGCGTCGGTCAGGGGGACGAGCACGTCGCGCCCGGCCAGGACGACCGCGGGATCGTTCGAGGCCATCGGGTCGATCGAGCCGGCCGGGACGTGGAGCGAGCCCGTCACGACGAACCGGACGACGCCGATCCGGGCCATGCGAAGATCGGTCCGGTGCCTGCGCATCTCGTTGCCGCGCCGGCCGGTCGCGACCACGGCGACGATCGCACCGACCGCGAGGGTCACGTCGGCGGTCCGGGGAACGGAATCGGCGACGAGGTCCTGGACCGTGGCGTTGCGGAGGACGATCCGCGGAACCGAGTTCAGCATGTCGCTGAGGCGGTCGTCCGCGAGTGGGATCGTGCCGCTGATCCGGCGGTCGGCGGTGAAGGCGATGAGGTCGACGGGCATCGTGCGATGAGGGTGACTCGAGGGCTTCGTCGGCGCCACGACCCGTTCGTCCCATGTCCCGGGATGACCCCTTCGGTCATCGCTCCCGAATCAGGCGACGCATCGCCTCAATCCGCGGCCCGGATCTCGTAGCGACCGAGGCGGATGCAGGCGAGGGCGGTGACCAGCGCGAACGCGACCGCGGCGAGTACGAACCCCTGGGCGCCGACGACCGAGACGAGCGTGTCCTTCGGTCCGATCGTCGCGACGATGCCGCGGAGGTACTCGCGGACGCTGAACAGCTGCGTCCCCGGGAGGGCGCCGGCCAGGAGCCCCTCCCAGAGGAGCGAGTAGCCCAGGCCGATGACCAGGCCGCGGCTGGTCGCCGCGCTGAGGGCGACGAAGATCGCGGCGTACACGAACGACCCCACGAGCGCGGCCAATCCGAAGGCGAACGTGATCGCGAGCTCGCGCGAGCCCGTCCCGCCGATCAGGATCCCGGCGAGGACCGTCGACGGAACGATCATGGCTGCCGTCAGGCCGGCGGCGACGAGGAGCTTCGGGATGACGATCGACCAGCGCGGGATCGGCTTGGTCAGGACATGGACCGCGGTCCCGTCGTCGAGCTCGCTGCCGAGCGCCGCCGTGCCGAAGACGAGGGCCACGAGCGGCAGGACGCTCGTGATGATCAGTCCCTCGAGGGCCGGGACCAGGGCCCGCGGCCGTTCGCTGTCCGCCCGCACGATCAACCCCAGCAGGACCGGCGCGCCGGCCACGAGGAGCATCAGCAGGGTCCGCCGGCGTCCGAGCAGCGCCCGCAGGGTGACCGAGGCAATCGCGGCAACCGCGCCCGATAGCCTCATCGGCGGGTCACCAGGTACTCGAAGACGCTCTCGAGCGAGTCGTCGGTCGGGGCGACCTCGAACAGGCTGACCCCGGCGTCCCGGGCGACCCGGGCGACGATCCGGGTGAAGCCCGAGAACTCGGTGACCCGGATCGTCAGGCGTTCGTCGCGCAGCTCCGCCCCGAACACGGCCGGCTCGACCATGAACGCCGCCGCCAGGCGACGATCGTCCGACGAGCGAACGACGAACGTGTGCGGCCGGTCGGTCATCAATCGCCGGATCTCCCGGAAGTCGCCGGCCGCAGCCAGGCGCCCGGCGTAGATGACGAGGATCCCGTCGGCCAGCCGCTCGACCTCCTCGAGGATGTGCGAGCTGAACAAGATCGTCCTGCCGGCCGACGCCATCGATCGGAGGAGGTCCATCATGTGCAGCC